>CALMIR010000001.1 GCA_937864265.1 uncultured Saprospirales bacterium
GCATCACATTGATCACCGAATCGCAGCCGTTCGCGCCTGCGCCAGGCAACACTTCGATGCCGCTTGGATTGGCTTCGTTGTAAACCGTGCCGTTCACGATCAGTTGCTCGCCAAAGCAGAGTTGGTCGGTGATGAAGTTGGTATCTATTGCCAGGAACGTCAGCAGCACGTTCACGATCGAATCGCAGCCCGAGACGCTGCCGCCTACAAAGGTTTCTGTCCCGCTTGGGTTATTGCTATCGTAGGTCGTGCCGTTTACGACGATGGATTCGCCCGGACATAGCGTTTCGTTCAGGTCGAAGCTTACGCTGCCGCCAAAGGTCAGCATCACATTGATCACCGAATCACAACCGTTCGCGCCTGCGCCAGGCAACACTTCGATGCCGCTTGGACTTGCAGCTTCATAAATCGTACCATTGACGATCAATATTTCACCAAAACAAAGTTGATCCGTGATGAAATTCGTGTCGATGCTCAGGTAGGTGAGCATGACATTTACAATCGAATCACAACCCGATGCACTGCCCCCAACAATAGTTTCGGTGCCAGCGGGATTGTTTTCGTCGTAAGTCGTACCATTGACGACGATAAAATCGCCCGTACAGAGTGTTTCGGTCAAATCAAAGGTACTGATATCACCGACGTTTAGGGTTTCTGTTTGATTGAGAGGTGTTGTACAATCGCTATCAATAATTTCTAAGAAGCTAATCGTAATATCATCTCCACTTGATGCCCCAAAATCGCTTGGACAAATATTGATCAATCCTATTGTGTTGGACGTAGTCAAGATAAAACCTTGCGGCCCCGCGCCTGCATCCACTTCATATTGCAGCATAAAGGGCGGTGTGCCCAAAAACTGGATATCAAAGACAAAACAATCATTTAAACAAACGCTTCCCCCACCGGAAATAGCTACTTGTGGTGCAGGATTATCTACGTTGATGTTTACACTTGCCGTTGCAACGCAACCCAAATCATCCACTACTGTCACACTGTAAAAGCCAGCACTGATTCCATTCCTGTCTTCATCCATGGGGCCATCCTCCCAAGTAATCATAAAGGGTGCTTTGCCACCAATGATTTCTAAGTCGATCGAGCCGTCCATCGCTCCTGGACAGCTCTCATTGGTGGAAGTGATATCCAACATCAAATTACATACCGGATCAGAAATGGTAAAGCCGCAGTTGATGGTACAGTTATTGGCGTCGGTAAGGGTCACAGAGTACGAGCCAGCTACCAGGTCAGTAATGTTGATAAATCCGGGAACAGCAGCCATTTGAGTACCACTACTAGGCCCTGACCACATGATGGTATATGGTTCGGTACCACCGCTGAATGTAATTTCAGCCACGCCATCGTTGCCTCCAACTGTAGATACTGGAGTGAGTTCCGCACAATCCAGCATAAGTACAGCTGGCTCAAATAGATTAATATCCAATATAACTTCACAATCAATAGCATCTGTAATCGTGACGGAATACAATCCAGCCACTAATCCAGTGGGATCTTCCTGACCATCCAGCAGGTTGTTGCTCCAATCGAATGTTAATGGCAGCACCGCTCCTGTTATGGTCAAGTCAATACTGCCGTCGTTGGCACCAAAGCAACTGGGATTTTGAAGGACTTGATCAGCCGCTATATCACAAGAGGGCCCGGTAATTTCAAAAGTGCAAGTTTCAAAACAACCATTCTCGTCCGTTATGCTAACTTCATAAACACCCACCGGAAGGTTTTCCAAAAATAGGATATTGAAAAAATTGCTGATTTGGGAACCACTTACTGGGCCAGTCCACTCAACCAAATAAGGAGGTGTACCGTTTCCGTAAATCAGCTCAGCCATTCCATCATCCGCGTTTAGGGCCGATACCGTATCTAAGGCAGCACAAATTAATACCAATGGAGCAGGTGCATCAATAGTGATTTCAGCAGTTGTGGAACAACCAGCCTCGTCGCTAACTGTAACCGAATAGACACCGGGCGCTAGGTTGCTAACATCTTCCATCCCATCTAATACATCCAAATCCCAATCGTATGTGATCGCCCCACTAGCTCCGGTCACCGTCAGGTTGATTTCGCCCTCATTCATGTCCCCACAATCCAGATCATAGCTTTCCACCTGTAGGCTCAAACTACAGCCCGGATTGTTGATCGTAAAGCCACAGGTGATTTCACAGCCTTGCGTATCAAAAAGCGTCACGACATAGGTGCCTGCCGTTAAGTTCATCAGATCAATCATGCCCGCTACCGCAGCATTTTGCGAACCAGAAACTGGGCCAGTCCAAGTGATGGTGTAAGGCCCCACACCGCCGGAAAAACTAATTTGTGCAGCACCGTCGTTCGCTCCAAAAGCGGAAACATCGCTGACCACGCTGCAACTTAGCAGAACGCCTATAGGTTGGAAAATTTCTATACTGCCGCTCACCGTACAACCTGCCAAATCCTTGACTGTTACGCTGTATATACCCGCTGTCAAACCCGTCAGGTCTTCTATTCCATCAAAAATATCGTTGTCCCAGTCTATGGTAAATGGAGGGGTACCTCCTGTAATCGTCAAATCTATCGCACCATCATCTATTCGGTTGCAGGTCACATCAAAGCCAAGCAAGTCAATCGCCAAATCGCAATTAAAGCTGGTTACGGTAAATTGACAGGTCGCTTCACAGCCATTATCATCCGTTACGGTCACCATATAAAGGCCAGGCAGCAGCCCGCTAATAATGGCCGAATTGGCCCCTACCATCTGAGTACCCGGTGTTGGCCCCGTCCAACTGATACTATAGGGTGCTGTACCATTCAGTATTTCTATTTTGGCTTCTCCATCATTACTAGACATGGAAGAAGCCGGCATAGTTACCACACAGTCCAAATCGAGCGGCGCGGCATCCAAAGCAGTAACGGAAATGACTTGTGAGCAGATTTGATCCGTTACCGTTACCTGATAAAAACCAGGAGTCAATACATCGGGATCTTCTATTCCATCAAAAACATCCACATTCCAATCAATGCTCACTGCACCAGTCGGGTTATTGATGGTCAATTCCAATTGAATGTCATTCGTTCCAGTGCATGTAGGGCCTTTGGCTTCAAGCTCAAGGCTTAGGTTACAAAACGGTTCTGTAACGTCGAACAGACAAGATGCCCTACATCCATTGGCATCTATTATATTGACTTCGTATTCTCCGGCGCTTAAATTCGGAAGGCTGAACACCCCTACTCCTACAGATGATTGGCTGCCCGAAACTGGCCCTGTCCAGGTCATTTCAAATGGCGGCGTACCGCCAGAAATATCCAATTGTGCCGCTCCATCATTGCCACCAAATACACTGACGTTGCTGGTAACAGCGCAGTCTAATATGATTTCAGCTGGCTCATTGACCGTTATGCTGATCACTCCGCTGCAACTGTTGTCGTCAACGACTGTTACTTCATAGGTACCGGCGCTGAGTCCAGAAGGGTCTTCCGTTCCATCCAAGCTATTATCGTTCCAGTCTATGAGATAAGGCGCTTGCCCATCTAGTATGCTCAAATCAAGGGCAGCCGTATTTTCCCCATTGCATAAAATAAAAGCGGTTTGTACCAGACTCAAATTGATGTTACCTCCTACACTGATTAAAAACACTTCTTCATCGCTACATGCTGCGTCGCCATCATAAGCATAGTAAAATCCAGAAGTCGTAATCAAATCTCCCGCACTGTAAGGATTTCCCATTCCGCCCGGATTATCATAATAGAGTTCATTTCCCGTCAGGTCGCTTCCTGTTATGGCTGGTAAGACTACTCCGCCACAACCCCCATTCAGATCGGCGATCGGATCAATATCTGGTGCCGCCTGAAAGGTCACCGTAAAGCTCTGTTCGTCATCACAGCCTAGTGTGCCTTCGTAAGCATAAAAAGTATAAGTACCCGGTAATAAGCTAATGGTTTGATTTTGGGAATAAAAAGTTCCCCCACCATTGGGCGCAGTATGATAACCTGGGTCATCGGACAGGTTACTGCCTGTGATGGTGGGAAAAGTATAAGTTCCGCAGGCGTTGTCGTCTGCTATCGGGTTCAAGCTTGGTGGGGCATCAAAGGTCACGGTGAAGCTCTCCTCATCCTCACAGCCCGAGCTGCCATCATAAGCGTAAAAGGTATAAGTGCCCGGCGGGCGGCTGATCGTCTGCCCTTCTGAGAATGGACTGCTCATACCACCTGGCGCATCGTAGAATGCCTCGGCCCCGGTCAAGTTGCTGCCTGTGATATTCGCTGGAAAAGTGTAAGTGCCGCAGGTGTTGTCATCTGCTATCGGGTTCAAGCTCGGCGGAGCATCAAAGGTCACCGTAAAGCTCTCCTCATCATCACAACCCGAAGACTCATCATAAGCGTAAAAGGTATAAGTACCCGGGGTGCGGCTGATCGTTTGGCCTTCTGCGAAAGCATTACCAGTACCGCCAGACATATCGTAATAGGCTTCGCCGCCTGTCAGGTTGCTGCCGCCTAGATTGGGAAAGGTATAAGTTCCGCAGGCGTTGTCGTCTGCTATCGGGTTCAAGCTTGGTGGGGCATCAAAGGTCACGGTGAAGCTCTCCTCATCCTCACAGCCCGAGCTGCCATCATAAGCGTAAAAGGTATAAGTGCCCGGCGGGCGGCTGATCGTCTGCCCTTCTGAGAATGGACTGCTCATACCACCTGGCGCATCGTAGAATGCCTCGGCCCCGGTCAAGTTGCTGCCTGTGATATTCGCTGGAAAAGTGTAAGTGCCGCAGGTGTTGTCATCTGCTATCGGGTTCAGGTTTGGGCCAGCCATAATAGTAACGCTAAAGCTCTCCTCATCGCTGCAACCGATTGTTTCATCGAAAACAAATAATGGTGAAATAGAACTGGCAATGGTTTGTCCAGGCAAGAACGAAGTACCTGCCCCATTAGATCCGGTATAATAAGCTTCATTGCCCGTTAGATTATCTCCTGCTATATTAGGCAGTGTATAACTTCCGCATACGGATACTGGGCTGATTGGGTCAAAATCAGGGGGAATAGGGCCAGCGGAAACAGGAGGCGCAGCGCAGGCACCGAGGCCGATAGTAGCTGGAGCTATAATGTATTCGCCATTCGCATTTGAGAGTGTAGTAGCATTATAAATTAACGTACTAGCACAACCGCCATTAATGGTTAGAGTAGATACTCTAAGTCCTGAACCAGTTCCATTGGTAAACCCTCCTGCAGTACGAGCACAAGAATTCCTAATCACATAAATACATTGACCTGAACCACATACACTTGAAAAGTCATACGCGAAACTAGCCGAAGAACTTGTTTGTAAAACCACAGTAGAATTAGGAGGGATTTGAAATCCAAGGCCGACAGCTATAACATTAGGACATCCACCAATGGTTGTTGGATTACCTGATTGGAGTGCGCATTCCGGTCCTGGTTGATTACCATTGTTGGTATTTATATCATTGTTTGCTGATCCGATATTATTGTTGTTGCTGTCAAAGTCAAATTCCAGGTCACTCGTATTAAAACCGCCGCCGGAATTAATGATTACAAACTCATTATCTTCTTCGGTACCACAACCATCTATGAGGATCGCCTGGATACTCGGACATTGGGAAAATACAGGAAGTGAGAAAAAAGGCAAGATCAGTATGCTCCAAATAGAAGCATAAAAGCGGGAGGTAATACGTTTCATGAGCATTCAATAATCAATTTTCGGGAATAATTAGGATTGTTCTGTGTTTACAGGCTTGCAAGTTTTTGCTTTAAAACATAAATAGCAGTATAACAAAGCCGTATTAATGCAAAAAAAATGCAAGCATTTCTCCAAAGAAAAGCCAAAAATAAAGCAATAATGTTAATCAGAAATAAACTATCAGTTAGATAGAAAAAAAATAAAATTTAGTGGAGAAAAACTTTCAAGCGTAAGGCATTTTTACTAATTTTGCATCCGTTTTTTAAAAAACCGCGGCTTTATTCAGCCTTAAATAAGCCATAAAACCGCGATGTACAACGTTTTAGGGTAAAAGTGGGCGAACGCGCCCACTTGGACTACCACACAGAAACCAAATCGTCATGGATCCACTAATTGCTTATTCCATCCCGATTAAAGGGCTGCATTTTGGAATCCATCAATTTGACTTTCAGATTGATCGACATTTTTTTGAAAACTTTGACTATTCGCCAATACAAGAAGCTGCTATTGATTTGAAACTAGAGCTGGATCGCCGACCTGATATGTATGTACTGCTTTTTCATTTAAAAGGTACGGTGCAAACAGAATGCGATCGGTGCTTAGCGGGAATAGACCTTCCCATAGAAGACACCCAGCAATTAGTCGTCAAATTGAGCGCAGATGAGCAAATAGGTGACGATGATGTCATTTTCATTCATCCCGACACCTCCAGGTTTCAGATTGCCGAATACATTTATGAATACATCTGCCTGGCTATGCCCATGATCAAGCGTTACGATTGTGAGGCTGATGACAACCCCAAATGCGACCAGGAAATGTTACGTCGCCTCCTGCAGCAGGAGGACACCATAGAAAGCAAGGAAGAAGAAGGGGAAAATCCCATTTGGGATGCCCTGAAAAAATGGAAAAATCAATAACTCAATAAATTTTTTGCGATGGCACATCCGAAGAGTAGAGTATCGAAGCAAAGAAAGCACAAGCGCAGAACACATAAAAAGGCAGCGGTTCCTACTGTAGCTACTTGCGCTACAACTGGCGAAAAGCATTTGATGCACCGCGCCTATTACGATGCTGATGGTAACATGTATTACCGGGGCAAAGTTCTTATTCCGGCTGAAGAAGAGGTTGAATAGTTAGATGTTAGACACTAGATGTTAGATGTTGGCCTTTGAGGTTCTTACTTTCTAATAGCTCTTGTTTAATATCTAATTGAGTATAAGCATACCGCCAGCTCCCATCTAGTGCTACGATGTGGAGCTTTCTTTGTTTAATACCCAGAACAATTAATTGCCGGATTTGTCGCCACAATAATAGGCTTCGCTATGTTGAGTATCTCCATAAATCGGGAACTTAATTTCTCTGGGTTACTTAGCCCAAACTAGCAGTCATTTCTCTCAACCATAAAAACACCTCCATGAAAAAAATCATCAGAACAGACAAAGCTCCTGCCCCGGTAGGGCCTTACAACCAGGCCATAATCCACAACAGCACGCTCTATGTGTCTGGTCAGATAGCACTCGATCCGGAAAATGGCCAGTTGATCACAGAAGACATCGAATCGGAAACCCATCAGGTGATGAAAAACCTCCAGGCCATTCTGGAAGAAGCGGGTTTGACTTTTGCGGATGTAGTTAAAGTATCTATTTTTGTGTCGGATATCAATAACTACGGCAAAATCAATGGCGTTTATGCTGCTTATTTCGATGAAGCCACAGCACCTGCCCGCGAATTGGTGCAGGTGGCCAATTTGCCAAAATTTGTCAATGTCGAGATTTCTCTAATTGCCGCTTTCGACTAATCATGCATACTTCCCAAAATCACAGCAACCATGCCTAAACATATTTTTCTAATTGCTTTGTTGCTCAGCCTGTTTTTTTCCTGCAAGCAAGCTTCCGAGCGCCCTGTGCAGCAATCGCAACCCAAGACCATTGAAGACATTGAGCAACAAATTATCCGCGAAGTACAAGGATTGACCCTGGCTTTGGATAACCGTTTGACTAAACTCACGCCTAAAACGGTGAATTTCCCAACGGAAGATGGTAAGGGCATTCAATTGCAGGTTCAACTGTGGATTGAAGGAGAGAATCCTTTAAAACTGGCCGCTTTTGTGCCCAATGCCAAACAGGAACTGGAAGAAACCTCCGCCTATTATTTTGCTGGCGAAAATATATTCTTTGCCCGTTCTCCTACATTTCGTTTTATTTTCATTGATAGCCAACTCAAATATTGGCTGGATGCCGATTGGAACATCATGCCAATGGATCAGGCCGCAAAAGAAGAACGGCAATTGTGGATAGAAGACGAGGCAGCTCAGTACTTTAGCGTTTTTAATTAAAAAATCACCTTCTTTGACAAATGGTGTGGGAAAAGACTTAGCGTAAAGCAGGCCGACTGTAAGGAGCAATGATTTTTGCTTGCCGTACTTAAAGAGAAACAAACCTGCTTTAAGTACGGCATTGCTTGAATCACAACTTTTGTCAAAGAACTAAAAATCAGAGATGGAAAACAGGAAACGGGTGTTGTCCTGCATACAACCAACTGGCGATATGCATTTTGGCAATTATTTTGGTGCCGTCAAAAACTGGGTGGACTTACAGGCAACATACGAATGCGTTTATGGTGTGGTCGATTATCATGCCATGACCATGCCTTACCAACCCAAAAAATTGCGGGAAAATACCTGGGAACTCATATTCAATCTCCTGGCTACTGGCATCCAGGCGGAAAACCTGTTCATCCAGTCTCTGGTACCAGAACATGCTGAATTGTGCTGGATTTTCAACTGTTTTACTTCTTATGGGCAGCTCACCCGCATGACGCAGTTCAAGGATAAAAGCAGCCAAAGCCAGGAAGTAGAGGGCGAAGGCTTTATTTCGGCTGGCTTACTGGACTATCCGGTGCTACAGGCGGCCGATATTTTGATTTACAAAGCCGATTTTGTTCCTGTCGGAAAAGATCAGGAGCAGCATCTGGAGTTGAGCCGCAATATTGCCCAGCGGTTCAACAACCAAGTTGGCAAAGAATACTTTGTGTTGCCAGAATCTTTATTTACAGAAGTACCCAAAGTTCGCTCTACCGCCGATCCTGAACGAAAAATGAGCAAAAGTGCTGGTGAGAAACACTACATCGGCGTATTTGCCGATGAAAACCGCATCCGCAAACAAGTCCGTTCCGCAGTGACAGACACGGGCGAGGTTTCTTCCGACCGGATGAGTCCCGGCGTGGAAAATTTATTTGAATTGCTGAAAGCGGCGGGAAAACAGGCCATTTACAACGAATTGTTGGCTGATTATCACAATGGTCAATTAAAGTACGTTGCCTTAAAAGATGCAGTTGCAGATGCGCTGGTCGAATTGAGCCAGCAGTTTATAGCCAACAAGAAAGCATTGCTAGAAGATAAAAAAGCCGTCAAGGAGCAAATTAAAGCGTCCAGCGCAAACATCCGCCGGCGGGCAACGCAAACCCTGCGAGAAGTAAAAGATTTGTGTGGCTTGATGAATGTTTAATAAGCAGGTATTTCTTGCTCTAAAGCTTCCATCAATTGAAGGGTGGAAACGCCCGGCGCTCCTGTCCCTATTTTGTGGTCGTCGATTTGGCAAACAGGTAGTATGCCTTTATTAGAGCCACTCAGGAAAGCTTCCTTGCAGGTCAACAATTCGGACAAATGAATATCCCTTTCTTCTATGGCCATCCTATCGGTCGCTATACCCAGTATGCGCTTCCGGGTAATGCCCAATAGGATTTTTTGATTGGGCGTGACCAATTTATGCTCTGGCGTGACGATAAAAAAATTGGCCCGATCAGATTCCCGTACAGCATCGCCATCGTGGTAGAGCAAATAATCAAATCCTTTAGCCTTCAATATGGGCTGCATCCGAATGCCCGTCAAATAATTGATGGTTTTGGCTTCCGGGCATTCCCGTTGATGGGGATAAGTCATCAGACTAACGCCTCGTTGGTATTGAGGCCCAGGTGCAGGTATAAAAGCATTAGGTAAAATCAATAAGTTAGGCTCGGTGGGGGTATAGCTGTCTTCTGCCAGCCCACCTGTCAGTACCAGTCGGATAGCCGCTTCTTCGAGATGATTGGCAGCAATAACCTGGAAAACGGCGCTTTCCATATCGGCTCGGTCAAGGGGCACATTCAAACCCAATAGCGCAGCTGATCGAAAAAAGCGCTGCAAGTAGTCTTCCAAACAAACAGGCTGTCCGCCAACTACCCTAAAAAAATCGAAAATGCCATACCCTCTCAATATAGACAAATCAGAGACGTGCAAACTGGCTTTATCGTATTCCCACAGTTGACCATTGATGGAACAATACTTCACCATAAATTTCAATTTTTCACGGCCAAATAGCGCATGATTTTTGAAAACAAATCTTCCGGTTGGATGGGTTTAACAATATAATCCATCATCCCGATCATCAAACAGCGGTCCTTTTCATGCTTGGATTCGCTGGCAGTCATGCCAATGATGGGAATATTTGTTTTTGCTTTTATCTTTAATGCTGCCTCAATGCCATTCATCACGGGCATTTGAATATCCATGAGGATTATATCGTAGTTTTTTTTGAGGATTTTCTCAAAAGCTACCTTTCCATTCTCCGCTGTTTCTACTTTTACCAATTCCGACCACTTGGTAAGGGTGCGTTTGGTTGCCAGTCGATTGAGGGCATGATCCTCGACCAGCAGCAATTGGATGGGTTTGAGTGGTTTTTCTGGAATGACCTGCTTGGATTCACGGGGTAAAACGACCGAAACTGTAAATGTGACTTCGTACTCCCCCAAATCAGTGGCTTGTACTTTTAGATTTCCATCCATCAATCCGGCAATTTTTGAGGTGATGACCAAAGGCAAGTAGCCTTTTTTAATATCCGTTAAGTTTTCATTATTTTTTAACAGCTTTTGGATCAATTCATTCATGTAGTCGCCAGAAAAATTGGGATTCTTGAACACCAATTTAAAAGCGAGCAAACACTGACTACTAGATTTGGATAAAATATTGGCCTGAAATCTGATTCTATTGGAATCTTTTCCAAATCGAAAACCTGTTTCGATCATATTGGCAATAGCCTGTGCCAGTTTCTGGTAATCGGCGATCACTTGTTCGGGCAAATCATCCGTCTTTTCAAAGACAAATTTAGCATCGATGTTTTCTGCCCGGATTTTAGCCAGTTTCGATTGAGCTTTCAACAACTGTTGGAGGTTAAAACCGGAAGGCCGTACTTCGGAATATTGCTCGCGCAGGATGGAGAGATTGAGCCAGTTATTGAGAGCAAAAAACAATTCATCCATAGCCGATTTAAAGCCTTCCATATACTCCCTTTGCTGGTCGGTCAATGGTGTTTGATCCATGAGATATACCAGATTGACCATAGAGAAGAAAGGCGTCCTTATGTTGTAATTGAACTGGGAAAGCATATCTTCCTGTAAATCGGAGGCGATAAACGGCAGCAATTTTTCCTTTATTTCCTCTTCTTTGGGCTGTACACGTAAATCGGTAATATCTTGAACTCCTCCAACCAGCAAAATTCGATTGGTGGTATCGTCGTAATTGACTTGGGCATTGATTTGAAAATACCTGACATTCGTATTATCCAATACGATACGGTGCTCGATATGGTGCGATTGGCCATCTTTCATAGCGAGCTCAAAAAAATCCTCTACCCTTTCTCGGTCTTCAACGTGAACGTATTTTAAATAATCGGACAGAGAAGGTTCAAAACTATTGTGTTGAAATCCGAAAAAACGAAATACTTCTGCGTCCCAACGCATGGCATTATCGACAATATCCATTTCCCATCTGCCAAAACGGGCAATCTGATGGGCCAATTGATTGCGGCGCACATTTTGGGTCAATTCCCTGGCTTTTTCCTGCAATTTCGCCTGTGCTTCAAACCTTTGGAGGGAATATTTGATGGTTCTGGCCAGGCTTTTGGAATCAAAATCTCCCTTGACCAAAAAATCCTGGGCACCTGCACGAACAGATTGGATGCCCATAATTTCGTTTTTAAACCCCGTTAACACGATGACGGGTATATCTGGTGCATTTTGTCTAAACACCTGTAATGTTTTGAAGCCCTCAACATCTACCAATTTCAAGTCCAACAATACCAAATCGACCTCTTCCCGATTCTCTTTTAAAAAATTCAACCCATCCCGTAATGCATTCGACTTAAACAATGTATGTTTCATAGCCGCATCTTTCAGGTATGCCTCGATCAGCGCAATATCAGCTGGGTTATCTTCAATGATGAGGATGTTCGTTTTACTCATTTTCTCTGTGCTTAATGTTTAAAATGTGCCTTTAGCATCGTTTTTATCGCTTACCAAACAGCTACAACAATACCCCCCACTCAAGCTTAGGTATTGAAACACTGCATTTAAAACAAACTTTCTGGAAATAAATAGAAAGCCGCTCTGAACATTATCCCACCATGGTTGGCAGTATGGTTGTGGACAACCAGAATTCTTCAATTTTATGGATTATATCGAAGAATTTGTCAAAATCATGTGGCTTTTTTATGTAACAATTGGCATGTAGATCGTAGCTGTTTAATATATCTTTTCCAGCATTGGAAGTGGTTAGGACAACTATAGGAATTTTCCTGAGCGATTGATCGTTTTTGATCTCTTCCAATATTTCCCGGCCATCCTTTTTTGGAAGATTCAAATCCAGCAGTATTAAATCTGGAGATTGCTTATCCATATAATTACTTTCCTTTCGCAAGTACCTAAGGGCTTCAACCCCGTCTGTCACGACTTCAAGGTTAACCTTAGTACTTCCCTCCTTAAAGGCTTCTTGTGTGAGACGAATGTCTCCTGGATTGTCCTCAATCAACAAAATGTTGAAAGGTCTGGGCTTAGCATGCATAGTGTTTAATTGGAATTTAGTTATAGTTTCCATGAGAAAATGGATGTTTTAGATGTTTTGCAACTGTGTTTTGCAACTGTGTTATATGGGTTTTTACTATAGCTTGGTAAAATTATGGTTTTTCTACCTTTATTGTAGATTTATTTTTGCAATTTGATATATAATACTTATAAAAATTGAGATTTTGCGCTTCTTTTGAATCCAAACAACTATGTCAAGCTTCCAAGCAATCCTTTCGGCATTCGAATCTTATTGTAAAAATCAGCTTTCTAGCAGATCGCCAGAAGAGTTGTATGCCCCAGTCGAATATATCATGCAATTGGGTGGTAAACGCATTCGGCCCATTTTAGCCATTTTGGGCCGATTGATTTTTGACGAGGAGGCCGAGCCAGCGTTACCCGTTGCACTGGCAGTAGAATTATTCCACAATTTCAGTCTTATCCACGACGACATCATGGATGAAGCCCCGCTGAGAAGGGGACAGCCAACGGTACACCTAAAATATGGCATCAACAGCGGCATACTTTCAGGCGATGTCATGCTCATACAAGCCTACGACTATCTGCTAGAAGGCAAGGTGGGGGAAAGGGGGATTCAACTATTCAACCGGGTAGCCAGAGAAGTATGCGAAGGGCAGCAATACGATATGAATTTTGAATCGCGAACAGATGTTCAGATTCCAGAATACCTCCAAATGATTGAACTGAAAACCGCAGCGCTTTTGGGAGGAAGCCTGGCTTTGGGCGCCATGACCACAGATGCCCCCTCGGATGCTATTCAACTATTAGAAGCTTTTGGCCGCAACATTGGTATCGCGTTTCAACTACAAGACGACATATTGGATACTTTTGGCGACCCAAGTCTAGTAGGAAAAAAGGTAGGCGGTGACATTGCTCAAAATAAGAAAACTTACCTAATTTTAAAAGCCCTAGAACTGGCAGCACCTGCCGAAAAAGCCCGCTTGCTCCAATTGATGGGTGGTCAGCCTATTCCCGAACAAGAAAAAATAGCCCAAGTCAGTGCCATCCTGCGCGATTTGAATATCCAGCAACTGGCCGAGCAAGAAAAAAACGTCTATCAAAATCGGGCGTTTGAAAACCTGTATGCCCTGAATGGCAATAAATCCGCCATTGAAGCCTTATCCAACTTAGCCCAGCAACTCATGCAACGACAATATTAAAGAAGGGGCAACCGCCGAAGCGGCCACCCCTCACACTATGAAACACTATATTTTATCTCTGCATGAGATAGTAATACCTTGCATCATGGGAACAGGTGCGATTTTAATCGTTACAGTGGAAGTGGGAAGGCTTTGAAACAAGCCTAAAGCGTAGAAAAAGTTTACTGGAATTCTAAACGCAGTAAAAGTACAACATTACTACTTGAAAAACAAAGAAAACTTAAAAAATATGTTTTCAGAAATCAAGCATAATCCATTCGTTACGGCTTTACAACTCTGAGGTGCAAATGGTTTAAGTTGTTTGCTCAAGTGTTCAAAAACAGTTTGCCGTTCCACCAATCTTTCTCTATAATGGCCTGGTTTTTTTCATAAAAATCGATGGCGGGCTGATTCCAATCCAACACTTGCCATTTCACGAGTCGGCATTTTTGGTATTTAGCTTCCTCTAAAAAGGCATCAAACAAAAGCTGGCCTATGCCCTGCTTTCTCCAAGCCTCTTTGATAACAAAATCTTCGAGATACAACATTTTGCCTTTCCAGGTCGAATAGGTCATATAAAACAAAACCATACCCACCACCCCATCATCCACTTCAGCGACAATGGTTTCAAATATTCCTTCCTGAAAATCGCGTTGGTAATCTTCTAAGGTGGCAGTAAATGCAGCTTCTGAGCGCTCATAAATGGCCAGTTCTCTGACCAATTCGTGTATGTGAGGCAAATCCTCCAATTGTCCTTTGCGAATGTCTATGGCCTTTTTCATAACTTGTCAATACGGGGGTAAAATAGAAAAAATTCCCTGTTTACGCCACATTCGCTTACATTTGTAGCCAAACGCCTGCAATATGAGAACCACTTTCCTATTTTCTTTGCTGTTTATCCTGCTCTTATCCACTTGCAACCATCAAGCACCCCAGGAAACTGCCGACCTCATTTTGCTGAACGGTCAATTTTATACCGTCAATCCCGAACAACCTACAGTAGAAGCAATCGCCATTGCCAAGGGGCGAATAATAGCCTTAGGCACTTCCGATGAAATGACCGCCTGGCAAACGCCGGAAACAGAAATCCTGGACCTGCAAGGCCAATTTGCTATGCCGGGTTTTATCGAAGGGCACGGCCACTTTTCCGGTATGGGCAGCAGCCTGCTCAACCTGAACTTTTTGGAGGCTAAAAGCTGGGATGAAATCGTGCAAATGGTTGCAGAAAAAGTCAAAACAGCCGCTCCAGGCGAATGGATCACAGGTCGGGGATGGCACCAGGAAAAATGGCTCGAAAGGCCTGAACAACAATATTATGGCTACCCATTCCACGATGTACTGAGTGCTGTATCTCCCAATAATCCTGTTTTGCTGGATCACGCCAGTGGCCACGCAGTTTTTGCGAACAAAGCGGCTATGGATGCGGCGGGGATTACGCTCGAAACGCCCAACCCCAGTGGAGGGGCTATTTTGCGCGACTCGCGAGGAGCTGCGATCGGTGTATTTGAAGAAAAAGCAGAAGGCCTAATTGTAAAAGCTTATCAAGATTACCTGGCCACCCTCGATCAGGAACAGCAAAAGGCCATTTGGTACAAAGGGGTTGAGTTGGCCCAAGCCGAATGCCTGCGCAATGGTATTACTTCTTTTCAGGATGCCGGATCGAGTTTTGAGGAAATAGCCCGCTATAAAGAGCTGGCTGAAAAACAAGCGTTTGACATCCGGCTATGGGCGATGTTGCGCCATAGCTACGACCGCATGAAGGATAGCTTATCTGATTTTCCAATCATTGACGTAGGGCAAAATTTTTTCACCTGCCGGGCCATCAAATCGGAAGTAGATGGCGCCTTGGGTTCTTTTGGTGCCTGGCTATTGACCTCGTACAGCGATAAGCCCAATTTCCACGGCCAAAACACCACTCCAATACCAGAGGTCAAACGCATAGCAGGACTAGCCATCGCTCACGATATGCAGCTTTGCGTGCACGCCATCGGCGATCGTGCTAACCGGGTTGTGCTGAATATTTATGAAGAAACTTTCAATGCCTATCCCGACAAGATCAACCTGCGTTGGCGTATAGAACACGCCCAACACCTGGACACCAGCGATATTCCACGTTTTAAAGAACTGGGCGTGATCGCTTCCATGCAGGGCATTCACTGCACTTCTGATGCCCCATTTGTCGTTAGCCGCCTGGGCGAATCCCGGGCGCGATTCGGTGCTTATCCCTGGCGTTCCTTGTTGGATGCAGGGGTCGTTGTGGCCAACGGGACCGATGTGCCAGTAGAAAACATCGATCCCATTCAAAGCTTCTATGCTTCTGTCACACGCCGCAGAACGGATACCGGGTTGGTTTTCTTCCCAGAGCAAGCGATGACCCGCGAAGAGGCTGTCTATTCCTACACCCTGGGCAATGCTTATGCCGCTTTTGAAGAACATTTTAAAGGCTCGCTCGAAGTGGGTAAAGTGGCCGATATCGTGGTGCTTTCAAAAGATTTGATCCATTGCAGCGATGAGGAAATACTCCAAACTGAGGTAGTGATGACTTTTGTGGATGGGAAGCTGAAGTATAAGCGGGGCTAAAGCGGTTCAAGCGAGGCTAAGGCTAGGCGTTGTTTCTAGTTTTTTACCCGGCTGATCGCGCGAAAAACGCGGGAGAAGACGGGCTAGTTTCAAGCGGGGCTGAAGCTAGGTGTTGTTTCAAGTTTCAAGCGGGGCTAAAGCTAGGTGTTGTTTCAGGACAGGTCACAGGTCAACCAGAATCCAGAAACCAGGAACTAGAAACTTAAAGCTAAGCTTACTCCTGCCAGACCAAACCGCCATCCGGCTGAATATAGGCCCATTTTTTATGCTGCTCAACCCGAGCCAAGCCGTTTATAAAGGGTATTGCCAAATCAAACTTAGGAGGAATAACCGACTCCCCTTTTAAATTGATAAAGCCCCATTGCTGGCCGATTAAAACGGGAGCCCGTTCATCAGCAAACAGGCCTGCGTTGACAAATTGAGGCTTTATGATCCAATCGCCCTTTTTATCGATATACCCGAACAAATGATCCGCAGCCACGGCTGCCAGTCCATGATTAAAATCGCCTGCTTTTTTGTATAAAGGGGAGATAAGTAAATGACCTCCATTATCAATATATCCGGTAAGGCCATCCTGGCCTACCAAAGCCATCCCATCAGAAAACAAGCCATTTTCTACCTCCTTGATATAGTCAAATTGAGGTTCTAGCAGCAAATCGCCCGTTTTATCAATCAGCCCCCAATAATCGCCCTCTACCACTACGGCCACCTGATCTTGAAAATCGAGACATAAATCGAATGCTGGAACAATAGCCAATTCTCCTTGTTCGTCGATGTATCCCCACCTGTCTTCCAGACAAATAGCGGCCAGCCCAGAAGCAAAAGAAGCCGCCGCTTCAAACTGGGGTTTTATCTGCCATTTGCCCATTTGATCGATATAACCCCATTTGCCATTTCTCCTCGCTGGAGCCAGTCCCTGGCTAAAATCGCCCACAGCTTCGTACGCTATGGGTATGGCCAGATTTCCTTTCGTGTCGATGAATCCCCATCGGTTGACCAGTTGAACGCCCGCTAAGCCTTCTTCAAAATGCCCGATATAATTGAAAAAATGCTTGAGCAACAACCGGCCCATTTCATCAATGTGCACCCATTTATCGTTGAAACGCACCCGGGCAAAACCGTTGTAAAACGCCTCCGCTTCTAAATACTGTGGCTCAATCACGACCGCTCCTGCCCGGTTGATGAAGCCATAGCGTCCTTTTTCCCTAATTTTAAAAAGTGGTTCTTTCATGCCTTGCTGCTAACCAGGAGTGCTGATGAGGGGCAAATATAAGATTTTGGCTGTTGGATTCCATCAACTGGTTCAAACATCATTAGAGGTGTATATCATCCTTAGCGTTCTCTGGGTATGTTATGGCTTGATCTGCTTTTTCAGTGCTTCAATTTGCCGTTGCAACTCAAGGTTTTTTTGAATTTCTTCTTCTGCTCGTTTTTTTTCTTCTTCTGCTCGTTTTTTTTCTTCTTCAGCGCGTTTCTTTTCTTTCTCTGCGCGTTTCTTTTCTTTCTCTGCGCGTTGTTGCTCGTTCAACAATTGGGATTCTTTTTCTGCAATGATAGAAGTCAATTTTTTCATTTCTCGCTCAAATACCCGATCCAATTCATCCTCCACATCCATTTTCTCTCGAATCTCTTCACTCGCTATCGCCCTGCCCAAGCGATCCACCATTTTTTTGATCAAGGGATCATCCATTTCTCCTTGAAAATCCAGTTGGTGTTTATCCGTCGTACTTTGATAGATTGGACTAAACACCTGCAGAACTCGTTCCAGCTTGTTACGAGCGGTTTTGGCTAACTTACGCACCTGAATCAAGTAGGAATCATGGGTCAACAATTCCACAAAATCTTCCTTGATGTCCAGTATTTCCTGAGTCACTATATCGCGGTATTCCCGATTAATTTTCACTGCGCCGGAAGCAATATTATCCAGTGGAAAGCCCAAAAAATAGATCGTGACAATGGGCAATGGCCGTTTTTCAGTTCCGTCCTGTTCCATGGTCACTACATCTTCTTTGCGATAATTTTCCCCGAGGTAACGCCGAAATCGCATCACATCAAAAGCTTGTTTGGCCTTTTGCAATTCGATGAGCACTTTGCTTTGCTCTCCGTTTTTTTTCTTGATGATGGCCTTGAAATCAAAACGCAGGATATTGATGCCTCCTCCTGTTTCGGTCGCTGTCTCCTGGGGTTTTAATTCCAGGCTTTGTACCTCCTCCCCCAGAATAGTGGACAGTAATTCCCGGGCGATTCCTACATCCTCCAGCAGGTACTTGAACACGACATCGTAAATGGGATTGGCAATGATCATACCTAATTTTTTGTTTGATTTCTATTACAAAGTAAACTATTTCACCGTTCTTTTGGTTTCTTTTAGCACTTTTTATTTATGATTTGTAATACTTTGCGGCAAAAAACGCTAACATGTCCGATTATAAATTGACCCAATACAGCCACGGCGCGGGGTGTGGCTGCAAAATTTCCCCAAAAGTGCTGGATACGATCCTCCAGCAAGGTAGCGAAACCATCCATTTTCCCAATCTGATTGTCGGCAACGAATCGCGCGACGACGCTGCCGCTTTTGACCTCAACGACGGCACCCTTTTGTTGAGTACCACCGATTTTTTCATGCCCATCGTTGATGACCCAGTTGACTTTGGTCGCATCGCCTCTGTGAATGCGATCAGTGACATTTATGCGATGGGCGGGCAACCTTTGCTGGCCATTGCCATATTGGGATGGCCCGTCAATACCCTACCGGCAGAGGTAGCCAATCAAGTGATAGAGGGCAGCCGCCAGGCTTGTCGGGAAGCAGGTATTCCATTGGCTGGCGGGCACAGCATTGATAGCCCAGAGCCTATTTTCGGATTGGCTGTAAGTGGCCGGGTAAAAAAAGCACACTTGAAGCAAAACGGAGGTGCTACGGCTGGTTGCCTATTGTATTTGACCAAACCGCTGGGCGTGGGCATTCTCTCCACCGCACAAAAAAAAGGATTGGTTCAGGCCGGACACGCCGCTATGGCGCGAGATAATATGGTGCAGCTCAATAGCATCGGGGCAGATTTGGGCGCGTTGGAAGGCGTTAAAGCCATGACCGATGTGACTGGATTTGGCCTGGCTGGCCACCTGATTGAGATGTGCGAAGCTTCTGACTTAAGCGCTGAGCTGAATTTTGACCAAATCCCGTTTTTGGATTTGCCCGTCCTGGAGGATTACCTGGCTCAAAAGTGTGTCCCGGGTGGTACGCACCGCAATTTGGATAGCTATGGGCACAAACTGTTCGATATGAACGAACGGGAGCGCCTGCTTTTGGCCGACCCTCAAACCAGCGGCGGGCTATTGGTAGCCGTTCATCCGGATGCGCAAACTCAATTTGAAGCCATTACCCTGGAAAGGGGCTTGACTTTAAAGCCGATCGGAAAACTGATAGCAGAAAAAAACTTGCGGATTTATGTAAATTCTTAATTCGGCTTTAATATGTAATCGGCTTTTTCTCTTTCAGCTTTTCAATGGTCAAATCGGAATAAGCCGCTATAATGGTAATGTAAGCGAAGAATTCTTCTTTGGGCTTGAAATGGCCTTGACGAGTAGCATTGGCCGCATTTTGAAATTCCATTTTCAAATTAGAAGGGATGTTGAGTTCCGTTTCCCGGCTGTTGATGTCGTAGGCCAGCTTTTCCGGCGCGGTATGGTAAAAGAACAATTCCGATTTTTCCAAATTGAGGTTCAGGTCGGCCAGGTCGGGGCCGGCGTATATTTTCAGCACCCCATATTGCGCTGTAATGTCAAAAGAGCCGCTGATATTGGTGAGCAATATATCCGAGCGGCGGGATTGTATGTTCACGTTGCCATTCAGCTCGTTGCCTTTCAAGTCGCCAAAGCGGGTGTTCACGTCAATCGTGCCTTGAATATTTTCCAGGCCAATTTGGCTGAACTCGCTGTTGACCCTCAGTCGGTTGCTGAGGTTACTAACACTGGCCTGCCCAAAGTAGTTCTTTAGATAAACCGGACAATTTTCCGGTACTTTTACCAGATAGCGGGCACTCAGCAGGGCTTCATTGGCTTCTTCTTCCTTGATGTAGTTGCGCACATAGATTTTATTTTTCACCCGTTGGGCCATGTATTTCATCGCTTCCAGCCCCTGTTCTGCCTTTGTCTTGTCGGTGTGTTTGGCGATCAACTCCAGTTCGATTTGAACCACCTTTTGATCCCAAGTTTCGATAAAGACCTCTGCCTTTTCGCCTTCAATGTTCACCTCGTAGCCGTCATTGAAGTTAAAAGTCTTCTCGATCAGCTTCTTAACGACGTGTACTTCCACCGTTTGTGCCGACGAAAGACCATGCAGCGCCAATATTCCTAAAGCAGCAAAAAACAGCTTTTTCATATTTTTTTATTGTATTACCCTGATACTTTGCTTGGTTGGTGGGGTTGAAACCGCCTCATGCGCTCAACGCTTGTGCCATTTTACGGACTACTTTCGAGCGTTCCCGCTCCACTTCACTCAATTGTTTGATCAATGCCGCATCCTTACCGTAGCGTTCCATCATCAGCAGAATTTCCTGCCGGGCTTCGTCCAATTCCTGGTATTCCGTTTCCAGCAAAGCTTTTTCGGGGTGAAGTTCGTGATGTATGCTTTTCTGAAAACGCTGAACGACCATCTGAATATCCGGCTCATCCTGTTCCCAATCGGCTTCCAGCAAATCCATGTCCATCTGCTCTTGCTCATAGGCCAAACTGACTTGCTCGGTGGCTTTGGGCGACATCATCCACCAGGTACTCAATAGCAATAAAAGTACCGCGGCTGCGGCGGCGACCCAGCGTTGTGGCAAAAGGTATCGCTTTTTGACCGCTGGTCGATCCAAGTCTTTTTCAATGTTTTCCCAAATGCTGGCAGGTGGTGCATACACTGGCAAATCGGCCAGCTTTTCTTCCATCCAGGATTCTTGCTCCAAGGTCAGCACGATGTCTTCCCACAAAGAAGCAGGCGGAGCATGTTCCGGCAATTGTTGCAAAGCTTGTACTAATGTTTGGCGATTCAGCTCTTCCATGATGCCTGTTTGCGGTTAATAGTCTTTAAGTGCTTCCCGTAGCCTTTTTTTTGCGTGAAACAACTGGGACTTTGAAGTGCCAACTGAAATATTGAGCAGTTCGGCTACTTCTTTATGGCTGTATCCTTCGATTTCGATCAGCACAAATACGGCCCGATAGCCTTCTGGCAAAGCTTGTATGGCTTTTTCCAAATACTCGACATCCAGGCTGTGCCCCCAGTTGACGGCCTGCTCGTAATGTTGGTTGTCTAGGGCTTCGTAAGTATGCCTTTGTTTGATTTTGCTCAGTGCCGTTCTTATCACAATGGTTTTGATCCAAGCTCCGAGTGAGGATTCCTGTCTGAACTTGTCCAAGCCTCGGAATATCTTGATGAATGCTTCCTGGAGGACATCATTGGCCAATTCAAAATCTCCGGTAATCCGATAGGCAACGGTGTACATCGCATTGCAATAGCGATCGTACAGTTTTTTCTGCGCTAAGCGGTCGTTACTCAGGCAGGCACTGATCAAGTCGGCTTCCGTCATGCTAGTGGTGTAGAGCATTGGGCCATTCTGCTTTTTGCATAAAGAGTCATGGCAGGTTGAATAGGTTGTACCTTCATTTGAATTTTATGAAAAAACAAATTAAAGCTTAATTTTACACGATTACACGATTGCTGCCCGATAGTTTTTAGTCATTACCCGTTTTATTTGAAAACATGAAAAACCAATCTGCTAAAATTGGCCTGTTTTTGGGCCCCTTACTTTTTGTAGTCATTTTACTTTTTTGTCACCCGGAGGGAATGAGCCGGGAAGCCAATGCTATTCTGGCGGGTACGGTATGGGTGGCAGTCTGGTGGATCACAGAAGCGCTGCCTATAGCCGTTACGGCTTTGTTGCCCATTGTCTTATTCCCCACTACCGGCGGCTTGAGTCTTTCGGACACGACCGAATCCTTCGGACATAAATTTGTATTTCTGTATGTTGGTGGCTTCATCATCGCTATTGCCATCGAGAAGTGGGGTTTGCACAAACGCATCGCGCTCAACATCATCCGCCTCATCGGCACCAATGTCAGCAGCATGATATTGGGTTTTATGGTGGCCACAGCATTTTTATCCATGTGGATTTCCAATACGGCGACAGCTGTGATGATGCTGCCTATTGGCATGGCCATCGTTGCCCAATTGCGCGACAATCCGGCTACCCGGGAAGATGAAAACCAGATCTTTGGCAAAGCCTTGATGCTGAGTATCGCTTACAGTTCGTCTATCGGAGGAATCGCTACCCTGATAGGTACGCCGCCCAACCTAGTGCTGGCTGGCGTTTTGGAAGAGACTTACAAAATCGAAATCACTTTTGCCCAATGGATCGTCGTTGGCTTGCCCATTGCGGTGCTTTTACTATTCATCTGCTGGAAATACCTGACGAGCTATGCCTTTCAGTTCAAGCAAAAAAACTTTCCAGGCGGTCGGGATGAGATTGAGCGCCAACTTCGCTTGCTTGGCCCAACGACTTTTGAAGAAAAGATGGTGATGGGGGTTTTCGCCTTTACGGCCCTGGCTTGGATCAGCCGTTCCTTTCTGTTAGAAAAATGGATTCCCGGCATGGACGATACCATCATCAGCATGTTTGGCGCCATTATATTATTTGTACTCCCTGCCAGCAAAGCTAAGGGCGGCCATTTGTTGGACTGGGAATCGGCTGTTAAACTGCCCTGGGGGGTGCTTTTCCTCTTCGGCGGCGGCTTAGCCATTGCTGCAGGTTTTGAACAGACTGGTTTGGCCAATTGGATCGGCCAACAAATGAGCCTGTTACAAGGCATCGCGCTGATCTTTATTTTGCTGATTTTAATCGCCAGCGTCAACTTTTTGACAGAAATCACATCCAACCTGGCCACTACGGCTATGATATTACCCGTGCTGGCAGCTATGGCACTTACCATTGACGTACATCCATTTACGCTGATGATCGGTGCTACCATTGCCGCTTCTTGTGCTTTCATGCTGCCCGTTGCTACCCCGCCCAACGCCATCGTTTTTGCCTCCGGCTACCTGACTATCCCCGATATGATGCGCACGGGTTTTATACTCAATATCATCTCTATTATCATAGTGACGCTGTTGGTATATTTCGCTTTGCCTTTGATGTGGGGATTTGAGCCAGTGGGTTTTCCGGAAGGCCTGAAAGAGGTATTAAAGTGAATGGCTCAAAAGCCTATTGGGGCAAATATTTGATGGCTTCTCTTCTGGTAAGGGCTGGCAAATCGGGTTGCTCATTGAGGAAACCCCTAACGACTTCCGGGTGGGTTTTGGAATATTGGCGCAAAGCCCAACCCGCTGCTTTTTGGATAAAAAACTCCTTAGAGCCTTTTAATTGCGCAATGTATTGGAATAAAAGCGCCGCGTCTGTTTTGTCTTTATAGGTCAATTGAAAAATCAGGCAAACCCTTTGCAACCACATATAGCCGGAATCCATCCAACGGGAAGTTACGGGTTGAATCAAAACCGGATAACGCAAAAAGTGCATGCCAACCAACTTGGCCAGCCAATCCACAGAATCCCACCAGGAACGGGTTTGAATCAGCGTTTCCAGCAGTTCGATCAGATTTTCATCCTGTTTTTTGAGCTGCTTTTGCACTAATTCCAGACCGAAATAATTGACCTCCCGGTAATCGTCCTGCATGCATAGCAGGGCCAATTGGTGTAAATTTTTTCCTTCTGGCAAGCCATTTTTTTGAAAAATCTCCTTTGCCAAGGCGCTCCAAACGGGCATTTTTAGTCCATAAAACTCAAACTGATGCCGCATATAGGCCATTTGTCCATCGGCAACATCTGGTTTTCCAGCTTGCTCAAACGTCCGTTTTACTTCGTTCAGGTAATCATTGGGAAGGAGCATTGAGGACGGCATCAGATGTACATATTTTTAAGGCGCTCAATGTTTTTGATCGTGATCAACCCGTCTTTTATTTCAATATAGCCGTCTTCTTTGAATTCGGTGAGCATGCGGATAACGCTTTCTTTTGCGGTACCTACGATGCGTGCCAGGTCGTCGCGCAGGATAGAGATTTTTCCATCCGTTTGTTTTTCACTCAATAAAATGATGGCATCGGCTACCCGACGGCGCACGGAATCATAGGCCAAGCGTAGGAGTTGGTCTTCTTTTTCTGCAACATTATCCGCCAGCATTTTGATGAGCTGAGAAGCCACATCGCGGTTGATATGCAACAAGCGGAAAAAGTCTTCTTTGGGAATCAGCACAATCTCTGAATCTTCCATGGCGGCTGCGGATTCTGAATGCTGGTTTTCCTTAATCAAATCCAGATAGCCAAAAAAGTTGCCGTCTTTTACGATATCAATGATGTATTCTTTGCCGTCGTCGTTGGTTTTGTAAACCTTTACCTGCCCGGATTTCAGGAAGTACAAATTGCGCGGGTAGTCTCCTTCTTCAAAAACCGTATCCCGCTTTCTAAAAGACTTCACCTTTTTTTCGTCCGACAGCTTTTGCAGTGCTTCATAGCCTTTGGCCTCATTGATAAACGCCGTCAAGCCTGTTTCTGTCTTATCGAACTGCTTGCGCATTTTTTCAGATTTGCCCAATCGGGTTTCTATAACAGCCAATAACTCGTCTTTGTAAAAGGGTTTGGTGATGTAATCATCGGCGCCCAAGTTCATCCCTCTTCGGAAATCGGCTTTTTCTGCCTTAGCGGTTAAAAAAATGAAAGGGATATTAGCCGTTTGACTCCTTTTACTCAGAATATTCAGCACACCAAATCCATCCAATTGCGGCATCATGACATCGCACAAGATCAAATCAGGCGGGTTGTTTAGTGCTACTTCTACACCTAATTTGCCATCTTCGGCAGAGGAAACTTCATATCCTGATAACTCTAGAATTTCTTCCAAATTTTCCCTTACCTCAGTGTTGTCTTCTATAACCAAAATTTTTTTCATGAGTTGGTGCTTGGTTTTGTAGTTGGCAAAAAACAAAAATAAAAAAAAATCATTCGGATTTTAGTTCTTTAGCAAATGCCTCAAATTAGTGGGGCACTTGGAGTGACCCGCTAATATGGATTTCCATCTCCACGAGATTTGTCAAAGTACGCGGATTTTAACCCCGATTCTAAAACGGAGGCAGATTTACTGCTCTTCTCTATAAATGGGCAGATTGACCCAAAAGGTACTCCCCTCCCCCAATCGGCTTTCAAAACGAATGGTTCCGTTGAGCATATCGACATATCGCTTGACTATATTCAGCCCAAGTCCGGTACCTTGTATATTCTCCACATTGTGTGCTCGGAAGAAGCGGGTAAACAAATGTTGTTGCTCTGTCTCCGGTATGCCGATGCCTTTATCGGCAATGACAATTTCAATTTGCTTGGCATCCACATTGAATTCCCACAATATCAGTTGGTTGGCTTCTGAATACTTAATGGCATTGGATAAAAGGTTGAGACAAATATTTTTCATAATGCGCCGATCCATGTGGAGTCGAACCGTTTCAGAAGGACGTTGCAGGTGGATGTGCTGCCCGTTTTTGAGTAAGCCCTGTATTTCTTCCATGATTTCATTGCACAACTCAGCTGGCGAAAATTCCGCCAATTGGGGCTGGAGTTTTCCTTCTTCTAGTTTGCTTAAAGACAAAAAATCGTTGAGAATGCCGATCAGGTTGGCCACCGAAGATTTGATGCGGGTGGTATGCCGCACACGCTTCTCTTGGTGTTCTTCTTTGGCGTAGGCTTCTATCAAATCGGCAGAAGAGAGGATGGTGCTCAGGGGGGTTCTGAACTCGTGGGAGGCCATTGACACAAATCTGGACTTGAGTTGATTGAGTTCTTTTTCTTTTTCCAGCGCAGCCAGCAATTGGGATTCGTTTTTGCGCAAGCTGGCTTCTGCTCCTTTGCGCTCTTTGATTTCGTGCTTCAATTGTTGGTTGGTCTGGAGCAATTGATTGACGGCCTTAGCCAACTCATCGGTGCGCTCTTCTACTTTTTTTTCCAATCCGGCATTCATTTTCACGATGCGCTTTTCGGCATCTCGTTGCGCGGTAATATCTATGCCCGATCCAATGATGCCAATAGTTCGGCCATCATCATCTTGGAGTAGGCGGTTGCGCCAAGCTATGAGCTTTTCGTTGCCTGAGGCCGTATTGATCGGGCTTTCATAATAATCGATGCTATGTCCCTGTATTAATTGGTGAAATGCCTCGCGCCCCGCTTTTCTATGGATGCCAGACAAAGCGGTATCGAACCAGTTGGCGCCGATTAGGTCTTCGCGATTTTTGCCCAACAACTCACAGCCTTTGTCGTTGATCAACTGAATACGCTCTTGGTCGTCTAACACCAGCATAAGAGTATTGGCAATATTGAAGTATTTTTCGGCCCGTTCTTTTTCCTCCCGCAAGGCCTTTTCCGTTCTTTTTTGATCGGTCAAATCATGGACAATTCCGGTAAAAATCACGCGGTCTTCCAGCTTTACTTCGCTGACACTGAGCCGAATGGGAAAGGTAGTACCGTCTTTTCTTCTACCGGTAACTTCCCGGCCAATCCCAATGATCCGAGGCTGCCGATCTTCCATGTAGCGTTTGATGTAGCCATCGTGCTCTTCTCGATGCGGGGAAGGCATTAACATATTGATGTTGCGCCCTTGCAATTCGTGAATGGGGTAATCGAATAAGCGGGCAGCGGCAGAATTGACCAATTCCATCGTCCCGTTGATATCAATGGTGATGATGCCATCCGTTGCAGTTTCAATGATGGCATTCAATCGGAGATTGATTTCAGAGTGTTGTTGTGGGCCTGGTACCTGGTTCAAAATGCTTGGCTTTTGTTTTCTCTTTCAATCACCCCGCAAGTTAATCATTTGTAAAAATCGTGCAATATGATGCCTATCATAAAATAGGATGACAAAAGTCATTTTTTTAAAGCTCCGATTCCCCCAATTTAGCTTCAATTTTTGAGTTTGCAGAAAATGCACCTATTGTGCCACCCAATTTTAAAAAAATGATCAAAAAGCCACATGTCAGCTAACATGCATTATATTGAACTTTTGGGTATCGGTTCCAACAAGCACTTGGAATTGAAAGGCAGTTTATTGACCGCGCTAGAAGAATTGGGTATTCCATTTTCCTTAAAAGAAGTCAGCCGAATTGAAGAAATCATTCAATACGATATCAGTGCCATACCTGCTATTTTGGTCAATGGTAGTATTATCTCCGAAAACGAATTGCCAGAAAAAGAAGAACTGATGCTTCGAATTAAGCAATTTTTAAAAGAAGGCCAGGCTGATGTCGTGGTATGAAGCATACTCAATGCGTTTGATCGAATTCTTCTGCAATGCGCAATACGACATGGATGCTTTCAAAAAATTCAAAAATAAGCTCAAAACTCAGGTTCGATCGAAATAAGTAGGGCTCCAATAAATCTTTATCTTCTGTTACCGCTACAAAAATGTCCCGATCCTGAAAGGAGAGGTAGATGTCTTTGCCCGTTTTTTCTACAAATTGAACGATGGAATCCTGCATCGGCTCAGAAAGGATGCTGATCACATGGGTATCTTCGTCGGCATAAGTCAAAAACTGGCTTCGAAAACTCAGGTTGAGCACTTCTTTGTCCACATTTTTACCCCCATCAAAAGTAAAATCTTTAATACTCCGACTCAGGTATTGCCTGCGGTGTCGTGGCCAAACAAGTATCTCCCCTTCGGTGTTTTCTTCGGGAAAAGTGGCGTGTAAAAATACCCCTCTGAACACTTCTTTTAGCCCACTAGACACCGGCGAATTTTCCCGTACATCCAGTTCGCTCAATTCAAAGGGCATTTCTCCTATTTTTCCTTCAATAAAATCTTCTCCTTCATAAAAACGGGCATCCGTTACAAACAAACGGCTGCTTAAAAAAACGGATTTCTCAATTTTCCGCTTGGGGTCATATTTCAAGGGAGTTTGTGGATCAAAATTCAGTCCATCGTCTATGAAGTCCGTAATCAGGTTCACCACATGGGGTTTGAAAGTTTGTCGAAACTCCTGAATGCGGTACAACAAATAACCAATTGCCAGGGCTATAGGAATAGCCATCAACAAGGTCAAAACGGCCAGATTTACATAAAATTGAAAAATCAAAATGCCAAACATCAACAGGGAAGCCACCAACAAAAGCCGCAGCAATCGCAGCCGCAGCCTTTCCATCCGCACCAGTTCAGGGAAAATGGTGTGGTTGTAAAAAATCCTAAACTCATCGAGCCGCTTGTTCTTGGCTGAATCATCCGAAAAAGACTGATCCGAAGCAGGAAGTGCCTCCATGTTGTTTCAAGTATTTTGTTCTTTGACCATTCATGTTATTGATCTCGCAGGTTTTTTATGAAAAAAACATCCAACCAACCGAGTATCCGTGTAGGGTAAAAATACAGCGACATTACCTCTACTAAAAGCAGCTTGACAAAGATACTGCAAAATAGGCAAGCAGGCTAAGAAGATTTGGTTCTTTGACAATTCTTATGATCTGTAGCAAACGTTTAGTAGATCAACTGGCGATTCAATCCGAATTGCATTCGTGTCAATCCGTTGTCGTAAAATAGGCAAAGAATTAAAAATTTTATGCCATTCTTGCCCATCTCCGGAAAAGCCGTTATATTTATCATTGAAAGACGAGCCATTTGCGGCTGGCAACATGCCCTCATTCATCAAGATTAGAACAAACCCTTGCTAGATTTTTTTCACTTTTTAAAACCAAATACAATGAATGTTAAACCGTTTTTTTTGATGAGGTTCGGGCTAAACTTTGCCCCCCCCCTGCAATGTTTTAACTTTCTGGCTTGCCCTTTTGGCATTAGCTTTTTTACATCCAACTGAAATTGAAGCACAACTTATTCATTATGGATGTTCAGACCCAAACGTTTCCTGCCCTACCCCATCTTTACACGGGGATTCTCCTGATAGAAATACACAAAGTCAATTATTTTGCACCACAACATCCAACCCGGATGGGCCTACTACATACCCTCCTTGTCAGCATGAAATGGAAGGCCAACCCGAGTATGACGATTGTTTTCTGAATTTCAAGGTGTATGTGCGAGCGATAAGAGACAGCAACGGGTCGAATGGTTTTAGTGATTCAGAACTTAAACAAATGCTTACTGATATGCAGGCCGATTTTGCTGTACACAATATATTCTTCGATCTGATTTATGATCCAATAAACAATACTCAGGCACTACAATTGGCTTTGGGTGATAGACTATTGGATCTACCTCATTTTGATGAACAATATGGGCATGCTGATGGGATTGATCTCTTTTTGGTAAAAGCATCCATCTCAAGTTATCAGGTAGGTAGGGCACTTAGCATACCTTCCATGTCTTGCATGATCTATCGAAAAGGTTTACAAGAATCCAAAATCCTCTCCCATGAAATGGGGCATTGTCTGGGATTGCACCACACTTGGCGTGGACACGAAAAGTTGTGTCCATTTCAGAACGCAGATTTTCTAAATGCCTGCAACGCGAATTGCATAATTTTCGATCCAGAGAGCTGCGTTGAAACCAATAATAATGCTTATTCCTGTGGTGATTGTGTAGCGGATACGCCACCAGATCCCTGGGCTTGGATTCTTCCCGGAGATATAAACTCTTGTTCTGTTCCGTTACTCTATGAAGACTATGTAATCGTAAATTATGAAAATGGCTGCGAATTGGTCAATAACCCTTACCCAAATGTCAATATGGAAATCAATAAGACGAATATCATGTCTTATTATACCTATTACGATGCTGAAAACGATATTCTATATGACTGCACCAATAGCTTCACACCTGGCCAAATTCAACGTATCAGACGTGTGCTATTGTACAATGAAGCAGAGATTCCCGGTGCAGACCCTAATAATGACTCCCCTGATTATACCTTTATGCAGGATGCCTTATCCCCCGGCCCTATCCATATTACCTCCGATCTGGAATGGCTTAGCCCCATTGAAGTGTGCAAAGACGTGATCATAGAGGCACCTGCTCAACTGACCATAAAATCGGTGGCTTCCATCCACGACGGGGTGAAGTTTGTCGTCAAGCCCGGCGCACACCTGAGAGTAGAAGGCGGCACCATGACCTCCTTCTCGCCCGGCGGCTTCTGGAAAGGCATCGAAGTGTGGGGCGATGCCAGTGCACCTCAAATACCGGCTGGCGAACAAGGCAGGCTCACCATCGTAGCGGGTTCGCTCATTGAAAATGCCCAGGCCGCCATCCGGCTTTACAACCCCGCTCCGGCAGATGGGGACGTAGAGGCTACCACCGGAGGCAGGGTGCTGGCTTTCGATAGCGAGTTTCGAAACAACGGCCTGGTAGCAGAGTTCCGACCCTACGAGCAGCAGAACTACAGCTATTTTGTCAATTGCCAATTCTTGCTGACACCGAGTTATGCGGGTGCTAGCTACGAGGGCTTTCTAAGGCTCAATGGCATTCGCGGCTTGCAATTGGTCAATTGCCGTTTTGAAAAAACCTATATCGCCAGTAGTTTGGGCTTTGGTATTCTATCCCTAGATGCCAATTTTACGGTGTCGGGCAACAATACCACTTTTATAGGTCTGAAAAATGCGATTCGGGTAGGTAATTCAGCCTCTACCCGTACCTTCAAAGTACAAGACGCCTCCTTCATACGCAATGAAATAGGCATACTGGCCAACGCCGTCAACCACTTCACGGTGAAGAATTGCCTGTTTCAAGTGGGTCTGTTCCCGGGTGCGCCGATTACGCAGGAGGGTATCCAACTGTCTCAATGTACCGGATTTTTTATCATGGAAAATACGTTCAACGGCACTGGCTCCCTGCCCAATACCGTAGGCATCAAGTGTATAGACACGGGCGGCGGCGATGATACCAACACCATTTACAAGAACAAATTCCAAAACCTGTGGGCAGCCAATGTCGCAGTGGGAAACAATATGGGTGTACCTGATTCGGACATCGGTTTCCGGGGCGGCCTACTCTATGAGTGCAACCAAAACCTCACGGGCAATACCTTCGACTTTAGCGTGATCTCTGGCGGCATTGCGCAAAATCAACAAGGACAAGAGGAATCAGGTCGTGCCGCAGGCAATACCTTCTGCCTCAATGGCAACAACAGCTTCAGCGACTTCAGCAACGCGGGTAGTGGGATCAATTATTTTTACAGAAATGTTAGTGCTGAGAATCCCGTTTACTATACCACTCAAACGATCAACAAGATAGAAGCAAATATACCTAACGAATGCGGAGAAGAACCCTCTGGCGGCGATGTGCCGGACGGCGAAATTCCCCTGGTCAAGGGCGATTTTTTCGAGCGCGATGCCCAACACCTGAGTTTGTTGGGGCAGTACCAAAACCTGGGTGAACCCGCAGCCCTGCGTCCGGCACTGGCCTCCGGCTATCGGGATCGCAACCGGCAGGCCGACCTGATACTGGCTCATTACTTGCTGGATACCCTGGGCTATGAGGCGGATAGCATAGGCGTTTGGTTGGATCACAAAGGCAGCCTCCACGCCGCTTGGCTCAAAACCAATCACTACCTGGAGCAGGGCGACACCGAAGTCCTGCAAAACTGGTTGATGACGGTATTGCCGTCCACTTATTACGCCGGTAATCTGCAATCGCCGGAACTGCTGGCGCTGAGAAGCCTGAAACTGCTGCAAAAAGGTTGGTTGCAGTCGGATAAAAGCATTTTCGAGTTGACCAGCAGCGAGGTGCAAGCCCTTCAACAGATTGCTGCGGGCAGTACCTGGGCTGCCACACAGGCTCGAAATATACTGGACTACGCCTGGTCGCAGCCCTACCCTATCAACCGGGATTTACCTGCCCTAAGCGGGTCGCGCAGTCTGCCAGAGGTAGAAGTCGCCCTGCCAGCTAAGGCAGGTGTACGGGCTTTCCCCAACCCGGCTGATGGGCAGGTTCGCTTCAACTACTATTTTCCCGATTCCGAAACAGATGTGCAATTGCTCATTCAGGACAGCATGGGCAGAACCATCTTGCAGCGCAGCCTCACTGCAAGCGAAGGGGCAGTGGAATGGCTCACCAATGGCCATGCCCCCGGCTTGTACAGCTACCGCCTGATGATCCAAGGTCAGACGGCGGCTTACGGCACTTTGTTGGTATTATAATCTTTTTCCTCTTCCAAAGCTGGCAGGCACTGCCGAAGTGCCTGCCAGCCAATCAACTTCGACCATGAAAAAAAAGCACCCTATACACTTTCTTGTCCTACTCCTACCCGGCCTGCTTTACAGCCAAAACACCTTTAACCGGCGCTTTGATTTTGGCTTTCCCGCTGCCGTGCTTACTGGCATCATTGCCACCGATAGCTGCTACTACGCCACAGGCATCATTGCCGATTCGATACCGCCCTACAATACTGGCAGCCTTTTCTGCCGCTTTTCACTCGACGGCCAACCACAACTGGTCAATACCGTTGAAAGTACTAGTAAAACTTATGAGACGTGGTGGGGAAGCCTCCATGCTATATCTAGCGACTATTTTGCAGTGGCAGGATATACGGTGGATTCATTAATGAAAGCCTTACTGGTAATTTATAATAGTGTTGGAGATACGATATGGACTGCTGAGTTCCAAAATCCTTACGAACCAGATGAAAATTTCATCTATACCGTAGATTATCAAGTTGTGGGCAGCGATTATTATTTATTAAATAGAATCAGCGGCCCTGAAACGCCGAATAATAATAATATACTTTTAATTAAAACTGATTCTATCGGCAACCTTATTTGGGAAAAGGAATTTGGTGCAAGCAACAGATCCGAACTTCCCTATTCCATCGCAGATACCGGAGATGGACTAGTAATAGGGGCATCCAGAAGCA
>CALMIR010000002.1 GCA_937864265.1 uncultured Saprospirales bacterium
TATCCGGCTTAAAGATACCTAATCTGTTGCTGCCGTACAAGTGTTGTGCTGGCCAGGTGAAGTTTTCGTCGTCTTTTTCATAGACGGCTAGGGGACAGCATGCTGTGGGTAAAGGCTGGTACTAAGCCCCGGTAGCGGGCTTGGATGGGGGGGAGCGGGTGCTTATTGTAGAAGCCTTTTTTGTAATTATATTCTTTGCATTGCATTTTTCGCAAATTAGATGAATATCAATTTTAGGCTCAGTTCCTTGCCATGGCAAAATGAAGATACTCAAAAAAGATTTGCTACAATTTGGGCATTTTATTTTCACAAATGGATTATCAATAACCAAACTTGCTATTTCAATCCACGCAATCGACAAGTTATTCATGTTTATTGATTTATTGCATTAAAAGCTCTTTCTACAAATTCCATGACATCATTTGTTTCTTGTGTTACCATTGTTTGGTTTATATTTCCACTTGATTTAGCTGCAGATGTTGATATTCGATAGGTTTCGTGCAAAACTGTTTTCACCATTTCATCCGAGGATTGTAACGCCTCTTGACCTACTGCAAATCCGTTTTCACCAAACAAGGTGAATCCGGAAAATGGACCATCTGCTTGAAAGACAACTTTTACACCATTTACTGTAATCTCAGAGTTAATACCATTTTTCATTCCCTCAATTCCAGCTTTAAATGACTTACTATCTAATATTCCTTTAGCTGAATTCACAATTCCTGTCTCGGCTTTAGATAAGCCTGGAAGAACTTTACTTGCAGTAATCACTCTTGCCGACGGCGAAGCAAAACCTAGCATAGAGCCAAAGTAATATGCCCTATCAGCCCAGTCGAGTTGGATTACAGCATTTGGGTTATATGATTCTGAATATGGGTTGCCCAAATCTTTGAATCCATCTAACCCAATGTCCCTTAAATGAATTCCTCTTTCAACAGCCGCTTTTTTCTCCCCATACCCACCAGCAACACTACCAAAAGCATATTGCCCCCCGCCTTTGCCCCGCTCTTGGATATAAAAAACAGCCCCATCCCTTCGTATTTTGCCACTTAATCCCTGCTCTTTTTTGAAATCTTTTGCCTCTTGCCTAGATTCAAAAAGCCCAAAGGGATCTATATAAAGCACAGGGTTATCAAAGCCAAACCTGTATGGATTCCAGTCCGGTGCAAGACCCGCCAGCGGATCCACAGACAAAAACCGCCCCAGCCCCGGGTGATAAATCCGAAAGCCATAGTCGTAGTGGAGCAGGCCGAAGGCAGCATCCTTTTCCTTGCTGTTGAAACCATAACGATAATCACTCGCGCTGTAGGTCAATCCTGGCATTTCCATACCAAACGGACGACTGAACCGCACCCGAAGGGCAGATGCCCGGTGGGCATCTGGGGGAAGAAGCCACGAAGTGGGCGGGTGAGCAAACCAGCGCTGAGGAAAGTCGGGTCATACACCGTAGCCGTGTCGTTGTTTTGTGCGACGACCGTCTTGCGGTCGTTGATGACGGCCATGACGTTGCCCAGGTGGTTGCTGATCTCAAAGGCTCTTTTGCCGATGAGTTGTTTTTTGGTGGTTGGGGTTGGTATCTCCATACTCAACAAATCCAATTCCGGCTTAAAGATACCTATTCTGTTGCTGCCGTACAAGTGTTGTGCTGGCCAATAGAAGTTTTCCTCGTCTTTTTCATAGACGGATAAGGCACTGTGGCCTATGGCTGCTAATAAAAGCCGGCAGCGGGCTGGGGGTGGGATGAGCGGGGGAGTCCTCCCTGACAAAGGCAAACGCCCGCCGCCGGGCAAGGTGGGTAAGAAGCGAAAAAACCATCGGGGCTACTTGTGGGCTATCATGCGGTGGAGGAAAAATTGATCTTTTTCGATTATTCGCCCAATCGGCAAGCGGAGGGGGGGGCAGCAATGCGGACACATTACAGAAGGTTATTGATGACTAGAGTTCGGGATATGGAGGCTAATGCCAGGGGCTGCAGCATAGTTATCCGGCTTAATAATCAATTCAGGGCAAATTTGTAAAAATGTTTTTAATAATCTATAAGTAGAATCCTCTTTGATCAAGCCAGGGGTCCAGTATCTTTCCACAATGTTAACTCCTTCCTGCTTTTCAAAAATAAAAAAAGACATTACCCCAAAAACATTATCGTGTCTTTCGTCACGGATATTTAGAATGCCCAAAGAGTCAATGAGCGCGTTTATCTTCTCCATTTTTTTAGTGTAATAACCTCCATCTGCGAGTGGCTCCGAATATCGAAATACATTAGTAGTGTAATTATTACCGTCTAAATCCAATCCAAACTCAGATTTTAACTTATATAGGTAGGTATAGTCCCACTTCTCCCTCTCAAAAGAGAAGGAATATATCCCATGACCGTGAAAATAATGAAGCCTAATAACTTCCTTGTTTTTATGTGGAACAAGAGAGTCTATTTCTATTGGATTTAACGCCGATCTGTAAATACGTTCCTTGAAATCTTTTCGACGATAATTCGTGTTAGTTTCCTTGCCGTCATCATTTTGCAATGAACATCCATTAAAAAGCACTACATGCAATAACAAATAACAGATTAATTGAATATTATTCATCTATTTCTGTTTTAAGGCCTTGTTGTTTATTCCCAAAACGATCATAAAAGTGACTACGTACAAATGGCCGACTAGTTGGATAGGTTGAATAAACAGTATAACCAAACGGAGTCGCAATTAATCCAACATTCAAATTTCCAAATTCAGCGACGGTCGAACCACGTTTATCTGCCTTAGAAGGACTCCCTGTATGTACAAGGGAATAACTAGACTTGGCAGTTGCAACGGGATTTTGCTCCCCTCTAGCTAAGAAGAACTCACTGTAGTACCCATGAGAATGCGCATCTAATACAAATTCCTTATCTTTAGCAATATCTAAAATAGTCCAAACTTTACCTCCCGATATGCTAACACCAGCAGGAGTTCTAGTATTTTCCTCTGGTCTTCCTCCTCTAGGATTTCGATCAATTTGAAATTGATCAGATAGATCAATAATTCTTACCTCTCTGCTCTCTTTGTCAACGATGCCTATTCCATAAGCTTCAACCCCGTCTAAGTCTCCTCGGGCTGATAAATCTGCTAAGTCCATCCTTGTATTAACTCCAATAAAAAAAGCCGACAATTCCCTGTATGTAGCTACTCTGGCATTAGCATCTCCATTATTCAAGCCCAGTTCTTCTATTAAGCTAATGGTCTGCTGTGACATAAAATGATCTTCATTTGGATGGGAGTCTTCAATGGTTTCAAGCAATTGGCCTTCTAAACTATAAACCCTGGTAGTATCACCTCTTGGATCAATGTTTAGAATCGGGTTGTTCAGTACATAATGGTATGGAGACCAACCACTATATTTTGCCGCTCGCGGATCCACACTCAAAAACCGCCCCAGCCCCGGGTGATAAATCCGAAAGCCGTAGTCGTAGTGGAGCAGGCCGAAGGCGGAATCCTTTTCCTTGCTGTTGAATCCATAACGATAATCACTCGCGCTGTAGGTCAATCCTGGCATTTCCATACCAAATGGACGACTGAACCGCACCCGAAGGGCAGATGCCCGGTGGGCATCTGGGGGAAGAAGCCACGAAGTGGGCGGGTGAGCAAGCCTGCGCTGAGGAAAGTCGGGTCGTACACCGTAGCCATGCCGTTGTTTTGTGCGACGACTGTCTTGCGGTCGTTGATGACGGCCATGACGTTGCCCAGGTGGTTGCTGATCTCAAAGGCTCTTTTGCCGATGAGCTGTTTTTTGGTGGT
>CALMIR010000003.1 GCA_937864265.1 uncultured Saprospirales bacterium
TTTTCGCGGGATCAGCCGGGTAAAAAACCACCCGTCTGAGCCGGGCAGGAAAACTTGAAACCAGAAACCACGTTGTATGTCAAAAAGAACAGACGTTAACGAATTAGGAGAATTTGGCTTGATTGAGCACCTGACCCAAAACTTTCCTTTGGTACAGCGCTCTTCGATAAAAGGCATCGGCGATGATGCAGCGGTTATTGACAATACGGGCTATCTCACCGTGGTCTCCACTGATACCTTGGTCGAGGGCATCCACTTTGATTTGATGTACACCCCGCTCAAGCATTTGGGCTACAAGTCGGTCATCGTCAATCTTTCCGACATCTACGCTATGAATGCCCTTCCCAAGCAGGTCACCGTTTCCATCGCCATGTCTAATCGGTTTTCTGTAGAAGCCCTGGAAGAACTATACGATGGCATCCGCACAGCCTGCAAGCTTTATCAGGTGGATCTGGTGGGTGGCGATACAACATCTTCGCCCAAAGGACTCTATATTACCGTCACAGCGATTGGCCAGGGCGAGGCCAGCAAATTGTGTTATCGCAATGGTGCCCAAGTAGGCGACTTGATTTGTATCACAGGCAACGTAGGTGCTGCCTACCTAGGCTTACAGATATTGGAACGCGAAAAAAGGATATACTTAGAAAACCCTGGAGTTCAGCCACAGTTGGAGGCTTATCCTTATCTGATAGAGCGTCAGCTAAAGCCTGAAGCGCGCAAGGATATGATTGGGCTTTTTGCTCAAAATAACCTGGTGCCGACTTCAATGATTGATGTTTCGGACGGCGTTGCTTCTGAAATTTTTCACTTATGCAAAAGTTCCGGCGTAGGCGCTATCATTGAGGAAAGCGGTGTCCCCATCCATCCCGATGCTCAAATGCAGGCAATTGATTTCAATTTAGATCCCATTACCTGTGCACTCAGTGGGGGGGAGGATTACGAACTCCTCTTTACCATTCACCCCGCCGATCTGGAAAAGATCAAATATTTGCCAGATATTTACATCATGGGTGAAATAACGGATGCTAAAGAAGGTGTCAAGCTGCACACCAAAGGTGGCAATATTCACCCCTTAGAGGCGCAAGGCTGGCGGCATTTCGATCCATCCCAATTAAATTCTGACCACTCATCTACTCAAAATTAAGTTTTTCATGTTCAGGCATGCTCTACTCTTTCCTTTGACTGCTGTTTTGCTAATTTTCACCGCTTGCAAACAGGAAAAAAAAGAATCAACCAGTACCTCAGATTCTGCTGCAAAAACAGAAATTCTTGCTGTACCCAAATTTGACCGCGACTCCGCTTATCATTATGTAGAACAACAGGTATCTTATGGCCCCCGGGTAACCGGAAGTGCGGCGCATAAGCAATGTAAAGCCTGGCTGGTGTCCAAGTTTCAAGAGTTTGGTGCGGATGTGCTGCAACAAGATTTTACAGCCAAGGTCTATACCGGGCAAAGCCTTCCCGCCACCAATATCATCGCTCGTTTCAATCCTGACAGCCCAAAGCGCATCGTATTGGCGGCACACTGGGATAGCCGCCATTTGGCTGATTCGCCCATCAACACCATTCGACAAAACGAGCCGGTGCTGGGGGCTGATGATGGCGGCAGTGGGGTAGCTGTGCTGCTGGAAATAGCCCGTCAATTGGGGCAATCGCCCGTTAAAATGGGCGTTGATCTGGTGCTTTTTGATGCGGAAGATTATGGTGAAAGCGGTGGTGAAGACATCAACACCTGGGCGCTAGGCGCCCAATATTGGTCGAGAAACCTACCCTACAGTGGTGCTCAGAAACCCAAATACGGGATATTACTAGATATGGTGGGCGCTAAAGGCGCTCGTTTTGCCAAAGAATATTACTCCATGCAATACGCTCCCGAACTGACCAATAAAACCTGGAAATTGGCCGAAGACCTGGGCTATAGCAATTATTTTGTCAACGAATCGGCAGGCGGCGTAACAGACGATCACTACTTTGTCAATACCATAGCGGGTATCCCCATGATTGATATTATCAATCGGCCTGTGGATTCTTCCACTGGCTTCGGAACTTATTGGCATACCCACGATGACAATATGGATGTCATCGACTACCGAACCCTCCGTGCGGTAGGGCAACTCTTACTGAACGTCGTTTACAAAGAAGACGCGGGCAGTTTTTGAGGAAGGTTTTTTTTATAGCAAGTTGAATAAGTGTCCCATTTCATCTTGCTTGGTCTTCAGGTATTCCAAGTTCTCCTTTTGGGGAGGCACGACCAGTGGCACTCTTTTCAACACTTCAATGGAAGAGTTTTCAAACGCATCGATTTTGTCTGGATTATTGGTGAGCAGGCAAATACGTTCTACGCCCAGGGTTTCCAGCATTTCAACCGCTATGTCGTAATGCCTCGCATCTACTTCAAGACCTAAATGTAAATTGGCATCTACCGTATTGAGTCCAACATCCTGCAGGTTGTATGCTTTCAGTTTGTTGATGATGCCTATACCCCGGCCTTCTTGCCGAAGGTAAAGCAATATACCTCCTTTCTGGGCGATCAGATACAAAGCCTTCGACAATTGTTCGCCACAATCACAGCGCTTGGAGCCAAACAAGTCTCCGGTGATGCATTCCGAATGTATGCGGGTAAGAACCGGTTCAATTGGATTAAAATTTTCGTGGATGAGTGCCAGGTGGGGCATCCATTCTTTATCATTATCGGCAAAAGCGACCATGGTGAAATTTCCCCAGGAAGTCGGAATCAGCGCTTCAGCCTGCTTTTTCATAGGCAGTTTTTAATTCAATTAGTCAAAAAGCCTTAACTTCGATGCCCGAATGCCAAGCACTCCGTTGTTTTGCATTCAGGCGGTATTCAATATACAAAGAAAACTTTTCCGGCATAAAAAAGTTGTAAACCATACCCATATTCCGTGGGATTTAGAGAAAAAGTTACCATGTCAAAGCAAAGCAACAAAGTAAAGAACCCGGCTAATAAGCGTAAGCCTGCCAAAAAGACCAATAATATCGACCTAAAAAGGCGTCGATTAGGCCTCATCATGCTGTTATTGGCTATTCCTGTTGCGATTGGCCTGGTCGTTATCAGTTTGCCTAAATCGAATAACTGGTCAAAGGTAGAGGAAGGGCCACAATTTACCAAACAAGGAGAATTGACCTTTGTAAGTGCTAGCGGGGAGCCCCTCCGCAAGATAGATATTGAGGTAAAACAAAATGATGTGGATCGGCAACAAGGCATGATGTGGCGAAAATCCATGAAGGATACTCAAGGGATGTTGTTTATCATGGATCGCGCCGAGCAGCAGTCTTTTTGGATGCTGAACACCTACGTGCCATTGGACATCATTTATGTAGATGAAAATTATCGCATTCTCAACATAGCGAAAAACACCAAACCTCAAAGCCTTGACCCCGTTTTTTCAAAAGGAGCTGCTTTGTATGTGGTAGAAGTGATTGCCGGCTTTTGCGATCAATATGGTATTAAGGCAGGGGATAGCATCCAATTTGAGTTAGAAAAAAATTAGGTATGGTCGGAAAACCAGCCGGGATCTTCTCGACTTTGTTTTTCGGTCTCCCGCTGTTTCTTTGTTTTTTCAAACGTATCGCGATCTAAAAAATAGTCGTCATCCTTGGGCGCTTCTAATTCCCAGGAATAGACCGGCTTTTTCTCATCGCCCTCAATTTTTTTCATAAACCAGAACGAGGTAAAAACGCCTGCCAGTCCCCCGAGCAAATGGCTTTCCCAGGATACATCTTCTTTGCCAGGCAAAATCCCTGTAAACATACCACCATAGTAAAATAATACGATCAGAGCCAATACAATTGATTTGATGTTTCTGCGAAAGACACCATTCCAAAACACAAAAGCCACCAGTCCATAAACCACACCACTGGCACCAATATGCACCGCATTATCCCGGCCAAATATCCAAACGGCCAAACCAGTAAGCAAATAGATCATGTTGAAACTGGCTATCGCTACCTTTCGGTAAAAAAACAACACCATTGCTGTAAGTGCGTACAATGGCGGGGTGTTCGCCAGGAGATGTGGAAAACCCGAATGCAGCAGGGGCGCCAAAAAAACTCCGTACCAAGCATCCCAATGCCGAGGCCATATCCCCAGCATTTTAAAAGAAATACCGCTGAGTGCCTGAAACACTTCAATCACCCACAACAGCCCAATCAAATAGGCTGGCCACAACAAACTTTCTCGCACATTTTTTTGAAGTTTCCCCATAAAATTGCCCCTTGGTTGATTATGCTAATAATTCAACCATTTCCAACAGCATTGGGTTGATCGGTGTGTGCGATTTGATGGCTTTTTCAAAAGGAGTGTATTCAATTTCACCTTTTACCATGCCAATCATAATATTTGATTGGCCTTCCTTTAAAGCTTTAACGGCAGCAACCCCCATACGGCTGGCGCGTACCCGCTCCATACAAGTAGGACTGCCTCCGCGCTGGAGGTGCCCCAAAATACTTACTTTGATCTCGTATCTGCAGTGATTCTTGACCAACTCGGCAATCTTAAAAGCGCCGCCTGCGTCATCGCCTTCAGCAACCACTACAATACTTGAATTCTTTTTGTTTTCAAAATTGCTGTTGAGCCGGGCAATCAGTGTATCCAAATCGGTCACCGTTTCTGGTATCAGAATTTCCTCTGCCCCTGTAGCTATTCCGCTGTACAATGCAATGTACCCAGCATCCCGCCCCATCACTTCTATAAAAAACAGCCGATCGTGAGCGCTTGCTGTGTCTTTAATGCTATCAATGGCATGCATGGCTGTATTGATGGCCGTATCGTAGCCAATGGTATAGTCCGTACCGAACAAGTCATTGTCAATTGTGCCCGGACAGCCTACCATAGCGATATCTGGATATTCTTCTAAGAAGATCCGCGCTCCTGTAAAAGTACCATCTCCTCCTATCGCAACGACACCATCAATGCCATTGGCAATCAGGTTGTTATACGCTTGTTGGCGGCCTTCTGGCGTATGAAAAGCTTTGCAGCGCGCCGACCCTAAGATGGTTCCTCCCCGGTGAATGATGTTGCTCACCGATCGGCCATCCATTTCCCAGAAATCGGCATCGATCATCCCCTGATAGCCGCGGCGAATGCCTACTGCCTGCATGCCTTGGTTGAGGGTGGCGCGTACGACAGCTCTAATACAGGCATTCATGCCCGGAGCATCGCCACCCGAGGTAAAAACAGCTATTTTCTTCATGACTGTTTTATTGGTATCTCCTTCTGACTAATTTGATGAAATCTTTGGCAGTTGCGACTTTATTTTCGTGTGTCCATTGGTATTGCTCTGCCAGATTGTAGAGCAAACCTTTGGCGGCTTCCATATTATCGTATTTGTTCAATAGGTTGAGTGAATCATTCAAGGCGTTCAAGTCTTTATTGAATAATTCATTCATATATAACAAGCGATCGTTGATGGCGAGGGCTTTGGTTAAATCCGTTATAGGGCGCTCACTCAGTTTTTCGGATAACTCCGTAGCAGCTTTGAACTCGAAAAGAGCGCCAAACTCTTTTCTTAGCTCCGGAGCAGTAGCCCGCTGTATAGGTGGGGGTGGGGGTGCTGGCGCTGGTTCGGGTACGGGAGGTGGTGGGGGTGGGGGTGGCGTTGTTTCTATGATGGGGCTTGAAATAATTTCAGGCTCTGGGGCTTTTTCAATTTCTTGTATCTTTGGTACTTCAGGCATAATTACCCTGGGCGCTTTGGGGGCTGGTGGTGTTTTTTCCACTGTGGTTTCCACACGTTTGTAGGCTACAGGCGTTTTTGCATCTAAGGTCAAAAATGCCTCGTAGAGCTGGCGAATGTAACTGAGCATAAGGTCTCGTTCTATTCCAGCAACGGCGTCTTCATCGCCACTCATATTTTTGAACAAGGAATTGATTTTGTCTAATACAATTCGGGCTTGGTTAAGATCCATTTTATGTGGTAATTTTGGTACTGTGCTTACAAATATAAAGCACCTCCCGATTTAATTTCACGTACATAACGAAAAAACTTCTATTTTATATGTTTTTGGAACCTCATTTCAAAGGACAAAGAAGTGGCTGGATAGAAGTCATCTGCGGCTCCATGTTTTCAGGCAAGACGGAAGAGTTGATTCGGCGGCTAAAACGGGCAAAAATTGCCAACCAAAGGGTAGAAATTTTTAAGCCGAAAGTGGATACCCGCTACGATGACGCCAAAGTAGTTTCACATGATGCCAATTACATTCTCTCTACGCCCATTGCACACTCCTCCAGGTTGTTGGAAATGGCAGAAGGGGTGAATGTGGTTGGGATAGATGAAGCTCAGTTTTTTGATGAGGGCTTGCCCGATGTTTGCCAAAAACTGGCCTTGCGCGGTATTCGGGTGATCGTCGCCGGATTGGATATGGATTTTAAAGGCCGGCCATTTGGCCCCATGCCTAATTTATTGGCCATTGCAGAATACATTACCAAAGTACACGCTATATGCCAACACTGCGGAAACTTAGCTACCCATTCCTACCGACTGACTGCTGCTGGCGATACCGTAGTATTAGGAGAAAAAGATGTTTATGAAGCTCGATGCCGCACCTGCTACCACATGGGTAATATTTTAGATTTACAAGAACATAAAGGATAGGTGCATACCTTTCCGGAAAATAAAGCCCTAACACCATGAATTCACCAGGCATACTTCACAAACAAATCCAGAAAGTTAGCTGCGAACACACGCTGGCAGGTATAGATACGCTGGCCATAGAAGCGCCGTTAGAGATACAAATCCAATATGGTTCGGAAAAAAATCGCCAACAAGAAGCCCTTTCAGTAACCATGCGCACCCCTGGTGAAGATGAAGACCTCGCGCTGGGTTTTTTGTTCACGGAAGGAATATTAGGAAACTATAGTGATGTGAAAGAAGTGCGTTTTATCGGAGAAAATACTATTTTAGTCGCGTTGAAATTCGAAGTAGCGATAGACTCCAGCCAGTTCAAGCGGCATTTTTACACCACTTCCAGTTGTGGTGTTTGCGGAAAAGGCGCCATCGAACTCTTAGAAAAAGTAAGCTTGTACTATCCCCTCAAAAACCAACCCCAGGTATCCACTTCTGTTGTTTTGGGGTTGCAGCATCAGATGGCACAACAACAGCAATTGTATTTGGATACAGGGGGCATCCATGCTGCTGCCTTGGTGGATAAAAAAGGCCATTGCCAGTTGCTCAGAGAAGATGTTGGCCGACACAATGCCCTGGACAAACTAATTGGCTCATTGTTAAAATCAGGTGATATCCCACTTAGGGATCACTTGTTGTTTTTGAGTGGTCGTGCGGGTTTCGAGCTCATTCAAAAAGCGGCTATGGTGGGTTTGCCGATCGTTGCTTGTGTCGGTGCACCGTCCAGCCTGGCAGTTGAACTGGCAGAAACCCACGATATAACCCTCATTGGATTTTTAAAGCACCATCGCTTTAATATTTATTGCGGCGCTGAACGTATATTGCTTCCTGACAAATAATAGGTTATGACTCGATTTTTATTTATCCCACTATTTTTTTTAAGCGCAGGCTCACTGTTTTTGTCTGCCCAGAAGCCTTACTTTTCCGTCACTTATACGAATGACGCTGCTGGAGCAACAGTGGATGGCAGGCTATTATTAATGCTTTCGACCGATGCCAATGTAGAACCACGGTTTCAAATCGGTGATGGGCCAAATACGCAGCAAATATTTGGCCTTGATGTAGAAGCTTGGAAAAAAGAGCAGTCAGCCACTTTTGATGGCGCTGTTTTCGGGTTTCCGGTAGAAAGTTTTTCGCTTTTGCCAAAAGGGGAGTATTACGTACAGGTGCTGCTTCATCAATACGAAACTTTTCAGCGCGCGGATGGCCATGTCGTGAAGCTGCCAATGGACAGAGGCGAAGGGCAACAGTGGAATAAAGCGCCGGGCAATTGGTATAGCATGCCAAAGAAAATCAGTTTTGACCCGGCTAAGCCTGAAAACATCCGCCTGCAACTCAGCGAAACCATCCCGCCCATCGCCCCTCCTGAAGACAGTAAATACGTGAAACACATTCGCATCAAAAGTCAATTGCTGAGCGACTTTTGGGGGCGCGATATGTATTTAGGCGCTCATGTATTGTTACCAGAAGGTTTTGACGAACATCCGGAAGCACATTTTCCGCTGGCTATTTATCACGGGCATTTTCCATACGATTTAGGGGGCTGGCGTACTACCCCACCGGATACTACCGAACCTTGTGTGTATAGCAGCCGTTTCAAATTAGATTGCTACAACCGGATCGTACAGCAAGAAGCTTATGATTTTTACAAAATATGGACAGGCCCCGACTTTCCACGAGTAATCGCCATCGAAATTCAACACGCTAATCCGTACTACGACGATTCTTATGCCGTTAACTCGGCCAACTTAGGCCCCTATGGTGACGCCATCACCTACGAACTTATTCCGCATATTGAAAAACAATTTCGCGGGATTGGCGAAGGCTGGGCTCGCTTTCTCTATGGCGGCTCGACGGGGGGCTGGGAAGCGCTGGCGGCGCAAGTTTTTTATCCCGATGAGTACAATGGTTGCTATGCGGCCTGCCCCGATCCGATTGACTTTAGGGCTTATTGCTTGGTGAACATTTATCAAGACAAAAACGCTTATTATATTGACGGCAATTTGAAAAAAGTGCTTCGCCCTGGTCAGCGCGACTATCTGGGACAAGTGACTTCTACCATTCAGGATATGAATCACCTGGAGTTGGTGCTTGGAGACAAAGGCCGATCAGGGCAACAGTTTGACATTTGGGAAGCAGTGTATTCTCCCGTCGATAAGATGGGTTATCCCTTGCGCCTGTGGGATAAAAAAACGGGGTACATCGACCATGAAGTGGCCAAGTATTGGAAAGAAAATTACGATTTGGCTTATATTTTACAAAGAGATTGGGCGGCTTTAGGCCCTAAATTGCAGGGAAAGATTCACATTTATTGCGGCGATATGGATAATTACTACCTCAATAATGCGGTTTATTTAATGGAGGAGTTTTTGGAATCAACTGAAGCGCCGTATTATAATGGCGAAGTGGATTACGGTGATCGCGCCGAGCATTGCTGGAATGGCGACCACACATTGCCAAATGCCATATCGCGGCTGCGCTATCACCGGATGTTTATTCCAAAGTGGACACAAGCTTTGCGCGCGCCTGAAAACGCAGATATATATTCATGGAGATACTAAGGGGTGCTGCATTTTGGATTGCTTTTTTTCAAAAAATTAATCAGATAAAACAAGTTATAAAAACGTCAACATGGCTGCTTATACCAATATGGACACCATCTGTTTCCAACTATTTCAAGTGCACGATTTGGAGCGCATTTTGCAATTACCTCGTTTTTCTGATTACGACGCCAACAGCGTGCTTCTGTTTTTGGATTCCGTAAAGGCTTTTTCTGATAAAGAGCTTTTTCCATACATCAAGGAAATGGATGAGCACCCTGCCCGTTACGAAGAAGGGCGCATTTTAGTCCATCCCCAATTTGAATCTATTTTGAAACAAGGCAGCGAATTGGGGCTTGTCGGTACTGGCTTTGATTATGCATTGGGTGGGCTGCAATTGCCTGCCGTATTGTTCCATACGGCCTACTACATCATGGAGGCTGCCAACAACCATGTGCCAGGCTATATGGGTCTTACCTCTGGCGCTGCCAATCTGATTGCCACATTTGGGTCGCAAGCTTTGATCGATACCTACTTGCCCAATATGCTTGCGATGAAATGGGGCGGCACCATGTGCTTGACCGAACCGCAGGCTGGCAGTTCCATTTCGGACTTAGTAACAACGGCTTTGCCACAGGCCGACGGCAGCTACAAACTCAAAGGACAGAAAATTTTTATTTCTTCCGGCGACCACCAATTTGCGGAGAATTTTGTGCATCTGGTTTTGGCTCGTATAGACGGGGCGCCAGCCGGTACCAAAGGCATTTCTTTATTTGTCGTTCCAAAGTTCCGTCCATCGGAGGGTGACTCTTTAGAGTACAACGATGTTTTTACCGCAGGCGAATTCCAAAAACTGGGTCAACGCGGCTATTGCACCACACACCTGGTTTTTGGTGAAAACGACAATTGCCAAGCTTGGCTGGTTGGCCAACCCAACCAGGGTTTGTCCTATATGTTTCAATTGATGAATGAAGCGCGCATTGCAACTGGGCGGGCGGGCGCTGCCATTGCTTCGGCAGCCTATTATGCTTCTCTACAGTACGCCAATGAGCGGTCTCAAGGGCGGCGTCTGGAAGCTGGAGGGAAAAAAGACCTGTCAGAAGAGCAAATTCTGATCATCCATCACCCCGATGTCCGCCGCATGTTATTGCTACAAAAAGCGGTGGTAGAAGGTTCGCTCAGCTTGGTGATACAAGCTTCCATTTATGCCGATTTGGCTCATGCAGCGGAGGATGCTTCGGAAAGAAGCAAATACCACCTTTTATTGGAATTGTTGACCCCCATGACGAAAACGTACCCCGGCGAAATGGGTCGTATATCGGTCAGTAATGGCCTACAAGTATTGGGCGGTTATGGCTTTTGTACGGATTTTATCTTACAGCAGTATTATCGCGACATCCGCATTATTGCCATCTATGAAGGCACAACGGGTATCCAATCGATTGACCTCTTGGGCCGAAAAGTGATGATGGAAAATGGCAAAGCGTTGAAGCTATTGGCGGCTGAGATAAACGCGACCATTCAAGATGCCCTTACTTTTGTTGAGTTACAGGCATCTGCCAATGCATTGGGCGAAAAACTGGTGCTGATCCAAGAGGTAATGGCTTTTCTAAGCCCTTTTGCTTTAAAAGGAGAATATGAGCGCTTTTTAGCGGATGCTACCCTGTTTATGGAATTTCTCAGCAATATTGTCGTCGCCTGGCAATGGCTAAAAATGGCCGTCGCCGCCAAACAAGCGCTTGTTTCCGGAAAGTTGGATTATTCCGAGGATTTTTATGAAAGTAAAATTCACACCATGAAGTTTTATTACAAATACGAGTTGCCCAAAACAGAAGCGCTGGCAAAGAGCATGCAACAAGAAGAAGCACTTACCTTGGCAGAAGAGAAGGTGTTGTTTTAAGGTTATATTATGACAATTATTTTGTCTTTATGGATCTCTAATAGGTCATGCTGTCCAAGCAAATCAACTATTTTAGGAACTATTTTATT
>CALMIR010000004.1 GCA_937864265.1 uncultured Saprospirales bacterium
TGTTGAAGCCATGAGGAATTAGTAACCGCTATCGTCGAATAAAAAACTCGAAACCACCCGCCTCCCGCCGAAAGCGGGATTCGCCCGCCCGGCCCGCCCGACCGGATCAATCCGGGCGGGACGACTCCGGATCGGACGGGGGCAGGAAAACCAGAAACTCGAAACTCGAAACCAGAAACTAAAATGGTACCAATAATGGCATGGCGAAATATATGGCGCAACCCCACCCGAAGCTGGGTGGTAATAGGCGCCATCGCACTCGGCATATGGGCAGCAATAGCGATGACCGGCTTCGCCACCGGTATGATGAAAAGCTATATCAGCAACGCCATCACCCATGTAGTGGCGCATATACAAATACACGACCCGGCTTTTTTGGAAGACAAAGAAGTGAAATACGTGCTGAAAGACTTGCCTGAAGTAGCAAATGTAGTAGCTGCTCAACCGGGCATCAAAGCCGTCAGCACCCGAACGGTAGTCAGTGCCATGCTGGCTTCCAGTCAGGGCGTTCGCGGCATCCAAACCAAAGGGGTAGTGCCCGAACAAGAAGCCTTGGTGAGCTTACTGGACACGAAAATAGTCGAAGGGGAGTTCCTTTCGGAAGCGGGTAAAAACCCAATGCTCATCAGCCGCGATTTGGCAGAGAAGTTAAAGCTAAAGCTCCGCTCCAAAGTCGTACTCACTTTCCAGGACGAACACGCAGAGATTGTCTCTGCGGCATTTCGTGTGGTAGGCATCTATGATACTGGCAACAACCCTTTCGATTTGGCCAACGTATTTATCAGAGCCAATGATTTGAACCAACTGCTATTGGGCGCTGCGGCAGATAGCTTGGGCTATCCAATTGCCCACGAAATGGCCATTTTATTGGACGAAACAAATCAAGTCAATTCAATAGCCACCGATTTACAAAAAAAGCTGCCTCATACCAAAGTACAAACTTACCGGGAAGTATCGCCCGATCTGGAGTTGTACGAATCCCAGATGAAAACGATATCCATGGTTTATCTGACCATTATCATGCTGGCGCTGATTTTTGGTATCATCAACACGATGCTGATGGCGGTGCTGGAGCGATTCAGAGAATTGGGCATGTTAATGGCCATTGGGATGAACAAACTGCGGGTTTTCCTGATGATCGTATTAGAAGCATTATTGCTGGGTATCGTCGGTGCGCCTTTGGGCATCATGCTCGGTGCGGCCACCATTGCCTATTTGAAAAAATACGGCCTTGATATGTCCATGTATGCGGAAAGTTTGTCCAACTACGGCATGTCCAGCATCATTTATTTCGACGTTGATCCCGCTGTGTATCAGCAGGTAGCCGTCGCTGTTGTTTTTACAGCAGTGTTGGCTTCGCTCTATCCGGCTTTTAAGGCCATACGCTTGAAGCCCGTAGAGGCTTTGGGAAAATGATGGGATGCTAGGTGTGGCTACCACTCTAAACCAACTCAAAACTACTTCAACAACCACTACCATGAAAGTCATAGAAATTCAGAACGTAAGCAAGGTTTACAACCCGAATAAAATTCCGGTGAAAGCGCTCAACGGTGTTGACATCAGCATTGAAGCGGGCGAGTTCACGGCCATTGTAGGGCCTTCTGGCTCCGGCAAAACAACGCTTTTGAACATCATCGGCGGCTTAGATCGCCCAAGTGGCGGAAAGGTCATCATCAATCAAACAGATATCGCCGATTTATCCGACAATCGATTGATCGAGTTTCGCAAAAACCACATAGGCTTTGTTTTTCAAGCTTACAACCTCATCCCCGTGATGACGGCCAAAGAGAATGTAGAGTTCGTGATGTTGCTGCAAAACAGACCAAAGGCAGAGCGGTATGCCCGTACAATGGAATTGCTTAAAGCGGTGGGATTGGAAGAAAAAATCAATAAACGCCCCTCCGAGTTGTCGGGTGGCCAACAGCAAAGGGTAGCCGTAGCCAGAGCTCTGGCGCCCAAGCCCACTTTCATACTCGCCGACGAGCCTACGGCCAATCTGGACTCTAAGTCCACCGAAAACTTATTGGACATTATGGCGCGTTTGAACCGGGAAGAAAACATCACTTTCCTCTTTTCCACCCACGACCAACGGGTGATCGACCGGGCCAGGCGGGTGATTACCCTGGTTGATGGCGCCGTCACTACGGATATCGCCCGAGAAACCCCTGTACTATGAAAGCTGCGATTCACAGCGCTTTATGCGCCCTTTTCTTATCCCTAAGCTTGACCATTGTTGCGGCTCAAGATTCCACAGAACAAAAGAAATGCTTGGAAGTAAACGGCTATGTGAAGCAGTTGCAAGCACTGTATTTTTTCAACAAAAGCTACCCCGTCGATGCCCAAGGCACGTTGGGCGACACTTTTTTATTGGACAATTTGGTTCACCACCGTTTGAACACCACTTTCTTCCTCAGTCCTAAAATCCAATTAAAAGCAGATGTACGCAGCCGGATTTTTTACGGGGATATTGTCAAGGGCAATCCTGATTTTGCCAACCTGATAGGCGATGCCAACAACGATTACCTGGATTTATCGCTCATCGTTTGGGACAATAGCGGCTGGGTTGCCCACACCATGCTGGATCGCCTTTATCTCGAATACTCCTATGATCAATGGGAAATCCGATTGGGCCGCCAACGCATCAATTGGGGCATCAACACCATCTGGAACCCCAATGATATATTCAATGCCTACAATTTTACAGATTTTGATTATGAAGAACGCCCGGGAAGCGATGCGCTTAGGGTGAAGTATTTTACAGGATTCGCCTCCAGCCTAGAATTGGCCATTGCTGCTTGCGACCACATACGCGAGGCGCGTATGGCGGCCTTGTGGAAGTTCAATTGGAAAAACTACGACTTCCAGGTGCTTACGGGATTGGCCAGCTCCGATTGGGTGATCGGGGGCGGCTGGGCTGGTAACCTGGGCAATGCCGGTTTCAAAGGAGAAGCTGCTTATTTTATCCCTTTTATTGATCCAGATCAGCGAAAAGAGGCTTTTGCCGCTACTTTTGGTATAGACTATTCTTTTTCCAACACCCTCTACCTTCAAGGGGGCTATTTGTACAACAGCCTGGGAAGTGTGTCAGGTGATATCACCGGTTTGTTCAATTTTGAGCTGTCGGCTAGAAATTTGTACCCTTTCCGCCATGCCGTACTTTTGCAATCGGCTTTGCCTTTTTCGCCGCTACTCAGTGGAAGCTTGGTCGCTATTTATAGCCCCATCGACTCAAAAGCACTATTCATCAACCCTTCCCTGAGCTATTCCATCCGAGAAAATTGGGACTTAGACCTAGTCGGGCAATTGAGCTTCAACCAACAGGAACACTATTTCAGCCCTTTGCAGGCTGTTTTTATGCGTATCAAATGGAGTTATTGAAAGCCGCTTATTCCAGGGAAATAAAAGAATAGAACAACCTGTGCCCATCCCGCTCCAACACAAGCACGTACAGCCCTGTACCAAGCGTAACCATATCCAGTACAGGTTCATGGATCATGCCCGATTCCAGCAACTGCCCATTGGCTGTGAATAGTTGGTAATGCATGGCGCCTGGCCAGTTGTTAAACCGTATGACCTGGCCTTGACGCACCGGATTGGGGAAAAGGATGGGGCCTTGTTCTATTGCTACGCCCTGATCGGAAGACGTGCTGCTGACCCGATAATTCAAAATACCAAAAACGGCATAACTCGCATCCGGGTAATCGTCTTTTAGCTTAAAAACGATTTGGTACGGCGCCTGTCGGGCGTGATTTTCCTGAACCAGCCAATTGAACGTGCCAGTTACTATTTCGCCCGGAGGGGAGGCCGTAAAACTGGCTGGATTTTCCACTTCGGTCAGCAGTCCGGAAGTAGCTGTTAGTTCGATGGTTTGATTGGGTTCCTGTACATTGCCTTCTACCTGTATGATGACCATATCACCGATATGGGCCTCGATAATTACTCCTTGGTTTTCACTCAGCAAAAGAGCGGGTGCCAAATTCAGCGCTTCAATCACCAATATTTGCATATCGCGGATGACTTCTTCCATCAATATGCCATTTCGATAGGCGCTGATCTTAATCGCTATATTGTACTCTCCTGGAAATTGTGGCGAGTCCCAGGTTAGGAGTCCTGTAAAAGCATCTAAAAAAAGCTGGTTTTCCACCCCTGCACCAATAAATGTAAGCGGGATATAATTAGGCACTTCTGTATCTACATCTTGCAAAGGAACGGCCAATTCATAGACCAAGCTATCTCCGTCTGCATCGTGTGCATTGGGGGTATGATAGAAAGGCGAACCCAGAATGCCGAAATCTATCGGCGTCTCTAACAAAATTGGAGAACTATTTGGGACATCCTCATCAAAAACAGTGGCTTTGCTCTGTATGCAAAACTGTACCTGATCGGAATTGGGCGGATTGACATTGACAATACCACTGTTTCGGTTGGGATCTAACATAGAAAGTGTGTAAAATCCGGGATTGGCATAAATGTGCGTTCCTGTATAGATGTTCTTTTTGGTATCGTTACCGATCAATTCTCCCTGTGGTGGATTTCCAGGACCATTGATTCTGGCTAAACGCTCACAAAATCCGTCTCCCCAACAAAGCGTAATAGTATCTCTGTCGGCAGCTACGCTACTAGCTTTGGTGTAGGTGATAACCCAAGCCCTCAAGGTATTGGGCGCTATTTGCTTGAATCGTATTTCTCCGGCTTTGTTGTGGGTGGCTAAAAGCACAAACGGGCAGGTCAAGGAGAAAAGTATAAAAAGCATGGTGACTTTAGTTCTCATGAGCTATATATTTATGATTCTTATTGGATATACAATTCTACAAATATACAAAAACTGCACCGGAAACACAATGCAGGGCAGGGCTTAGTTTCCCCTATTCCTATGGCATGCCCTTTGAACACTGTTAATCAACGGGTTAGCGTCTGTGCCTTACCCTGTTTTTTTTAAAAAAAAGCATATGGGATTATAAAAATGACTACTTTTGCATTAAGTTTGTTCGATACAACTTTTTTCCTTACTAAGTTATTCCCTTCCAGAGCTATAAAAGCTTGTTCGATATGCAGGCTTGCTCATCCTGCTTTTATCATGGCAAGCTGCGTATAAGCAAGACGCACGAGTTCCCCAATACAACAGAAAAAAAATAACCGGGCATACATTTACGAAAGGGGGCATTAACACTTACATCGGGTTATTGCCTTAAAATATAAACCATCAATCAACACTTATTTTCATTTATTTGAACCAACAAAAATTGACCACTATGCGTAATTTTACTTTGTTTTTCTTAATGCTATTTCTGGTAACGCAAGTACAAGTGGGTATGTCCCAAGGCTGCGTTGCTATTAGGGGATCTGCCTGTGGCATGAACTTGGGAACGGCCAATAATGTCAATCTCGGCAAAGGAGAGTTTTTGGCAGGAGTTGGCCTTCGATATTTCAAATCTTTCCGACACTACAGAGGACACGAAGAAGAAAAGCACCGCCTAGAAGAAGGTACAGAAGTGATCAACAAATCGTACTTTCTCGACCTTAACTTGAACTATGGCATCACCAACCGCTTGTACGCCAACTTGGGAATTCCATTCGTGTACCATGATCGCTCGTCCATGTACGAACACGGAGGCAATCCACCTAATGGCTTAGGCGAAAGGCATGAAACCGCTTCCAGGGGCTTGGCAGACGTCAGATTTGGTTTGGGATATTGGTTGTTTAACCCCGCCAAGCAGCACAAATTTAATTATGCACTTGGTTTGGGCGTTAAACTGGCTACCGGATCTTATGATTACACCGATACTTTTTACAACCAGGGTGCTGACAGAAGCGAAGACCTGGAAGCCGTTGTTGACCAGTCTATTCAACCTGGCGATGGTGGAACGGGTATTACAGTAGATATACAAGGATACCAAGTTTTATCCCCATCTTTTGTACTTGCTACCAACCTGTATTACATGCTCAGCCCGAAAGAAACCAATGGGGTGTTAACCCGCAATGGCAGTAGCGAATTCTCATGCCCAGATCAGTATGCAGCCCGCTTAGGTTTCTTTTACAATAACATCAACCTTGCTGGGTTTGGCCCTTACTTGGGTGGACGCATTGAAGGAATTCCTTCTGAAGACTTGATCGGTGGCAGCGATGGTTTTAGAAGACCCGGTTACGCCATTTCTGTGGAGCCAGGCATCAGCTATACCCACAATCGCGTTGCCATCAACTTGAACGTACCGATTGCCGTAGAGAGAAACCGCACGCAAAGCTATATGGACAAACAACGCACCGAAGAGACAGGCGTTTATACCCATGGCGATGCCGCATTTGCAGACTTTTTGGTAAGCCTGAACTTCTCCTATCGTTTTGGTGGTAAGCAACATCACATGCCAGCAGAAGTTGCTCCCGGATGGAATGATTTAAACAAGGGCAATTAATTCAGCTATTTTATTGCTCTAAAATCCCTGCTGGTACTACTCCAGCAGGGATTTTCCATTTTTAAGATGCCAAGCTTATATTTTTTTTCCTCACCCTGGCAATGATCCAAAACAGCATAAGCCCTAATAGGAACACGCTTAAACTGAATAAAATATGCTTTAGATCCAGTTGGCCTTTTTTGCCCAAAACATAGTAAGCCGTTATAAATTGCAGGACTATGATAAAGTAAAGAAAGGAAGCAATCGCGTTTCTGGGAAATTTATTGATGACCCATGCCCCAAGGGGTGCACAAATGACTACTACAGGTGCAGCCACAACCCAATAATTGAAGGCTTCGCTGCCCACATGAAAATCGCCTACAATCGCCCAATGCAAGAATAAACCTTGGAGCGTACTTATCGTCATTAGTATGACAGAAGTTGGCGTAGCTACTTTTTCACTAATGCGATAATTCAGCGTGAGCAAACAAAAAGTAAGAATATCAATCCCATTGCCGATCAAGCCACTAACGCCCCCGCCCAAAAAGCCAAAAAATATCAGTTTGAGGGCATCCGCTCCAGAAAAATGCTGGATTTCATCATACACAATCCTGGATTTATTGGTATTGATCGCATAGAGTGCAAAGCCAAAGCTTAGCCACAACGACACAAAAAACAATTTGATCTCTGCTGGTGTAAATATATTTGGCCAGGCAAAGGTGGTCAAAAGTATTCCGCCGACACCACCAATAGAAGCCCATAAAATAGCCTTCTTTTCGACTTTGTATCCCAAGCCTAAAATCAGCAAAGAAGCTGCCGTCATCCCTATACTTTGAATCGCAAAGGAAAAATTGCGAGCTACCGCAGGCGCAATACCCAATAAAAGGGTGAATACTGGAAAGGCTACAGCACCGCCGCCTTCCGAACTAGCTCCCGCTATAAAAGCACCAAACACCATCGTCAAGGCAGCAGGCCAATGGTATTGATAAAGGTGAAAAGCTTGGGTAGATATCATAAATACCAACCAACCCACAATTACCAATCCCAAAAAAATCAGGTAAGGAACAGAGTATTTGCTCATAACTATGAAAAATAGTGAATCAATCGTGTAAATTAGAAGCTTGAATAAGAGGGAATAAAGAAAAAACGTTTGACAATTTTTTGGGGAAATAACTTAGCGGAAAGCATCGCGAGGAAAAGGAGAGATGGTTTTTCGTTAAGTTTTTCGTTTTGAATCATAAAAATTGTCAAAGCACCAGAAAAGATGATGCTTAACACTTGAAAAGTGTGTAGCTCAGAGAGTCATCGGTAGGGATGCTTTCTCTGTAGCACATAATTTGTATCTGATACTTTGCAGTAAAAGTAAGAAAACTGTTAATTCTTGTTCTAGAATCCTAAAAATTTATTTTTAATACTTGCGAAAAATAAAAAAATCACAAAACCTTGATGATACAAAAAAAACATATATATTCGCCCTGCCTAAGGCAATATTCAAATCCAAAAGAACAACACTCACCAAATTTTATTTCATCTCAGTTCTATAAAACTTCACCTGACTCATTTATTAGCTGATTTCTCACTTAATAAGCAACTAATATTTTTCATCACTACAAAAACCTATTATGCGCGTAAATCACTTTCTACTTGGCATGATCCTAACGCTAGGCTTCAGCCTGAGCCTTTATGGCCAACACAGAAATTGTGGATCAATGGAATATCTGGAGCAACAGATGCAGGCTGATCCCAACCGAGCACAACGTTTGAGGGATATAGAAGAGCATACCCAGCATTTTATCAACAACCCATCCAATCGGGCTGTTACAGGTACCGTTACTATCCCTGTTGTTGTTCATGTGGTGTATAATACGACCGCTGAAAACATCAGCGATGCCCAGATTCAAACACAGATTGACGTATTGAATGCCGACTTTAGAAGGCTGAATGCCGATGCGGCCAACACACCTTCTATGTTCCTAGGCGTGGCCGCCGATTCAGAAATTGAATTCTGTTTGGCTACCGTTGATCCCAGCGGTAACCCAACGAATGGTATTACCCGCACTTCTACTACCCGTACTTCTTTTGGCACCAACGATCAGATGAAGTTCAACTCTTCTGGCGGTAAAGATGCCTGGCCTGCAGGTAGCTATATGAATATGTGGGTCTGCGACATCAGCGGTGGCATTCTGGGTTATGCCCAGTTTCCTGGCGGCTCAGCCAGCACCGATGGTGTAGTGATTGATTATCAATATTTTGGTACCATTGGAACAGCTACTGCGCCTTTCGACTTAGGTCGTACGGCTACGCACGAGGTAGGCCACTGGCTCAACTTGCGCCACATTTGGGGCGATGGCGGTTGTACCGTAGATGATTTTGTATCTGATACTCCTGTGGCAGGTTCTGCCAACTACACGGGATATCCTTGTGCTTTTCCTGGCCCCAATACCTGTAACTCAGGTGCCGGCGACCAGCCCGACATGTTCCAAAATTACATGGATTATTCCGACGACGTTTGTATGAACCTTTATACGCAAGGCCAAAAGACGAGAATGCGGGCTTTGTTCGATACCGGTGGCTTCCGCCAAAGCTTATTGAACTCTACGGCTTGCGGCAGCGCCCCTACACCAACTTGTAACGATGGCATCCAAAACCAGGGCGAAACGGGTGTGGACTGCGGCGGCCCTTGCCCTGCTTGCCCTCCTTGCAATCCTAACCTGGTCGTTATTACTATTAACTTAGATAATTATCCAGAAGAAACCAGCTGGGTATTGACCAACTCTGGCGGTTCTACAGTAGCATCAGGTGGCACCTACGGCAGTCAGCCCGACGGCTCTACCGTTACCATTCCGGTTAACTTAGCTGATGGCTGCTATACCTTCACCATCAATGACTCTTATGGCGACGGCATTTGCTGTAACTATGGCAATGGCTCTTATTCTGTTGCCAGCGATTGCGGCACCGTATATGCTTCTGGCGGTTCATTTGGCTCTTCTGCATCGACCAATTTCTGCATTGGCAGCACAACGCCAACTTGTAGCGACGGCATCCAAAACCAGGGTGAAACTGGTGTGGACTGCGGTGGCCCATGTCCTGCCTGCCCAACTTGTAACGATGGCATCCAAAACCAAGGCGAAACGGGCGTCGATTGCGGCGGCCCTTGCACTGCTTGCCCAACTTGCAATGACGGCATCCAAAACCAAGGCGAAACGGGTATCGATTGTGGTGGCCCTTGCCAGCCTTGCTCCACTGGCTGTACTTATACAACCATCAATAGCAACAATTTTGAAAGCAGCTTAGGCATCTGGACGGATGGCGGATCGGATTGTGCCCGTTACAACAGTGCTACCTATGCCAACAGCGGGTCTTATAGCGTATTCCTGCGCGATAATACCTCTACTTCTGTGATGTCCACCAGCAACCTCAACCTGGCAGCTTATACAGAACTGACGGTTAGCTTCTCTTACATCACCAGCAGTATGGACAATGCCAACGAAGATTTCTGGTTGCAGATTTCTACCAATGGCGGTTCTACTTACACCACAGTAGAAGAATGGAACAGAGGCGATGAGTTTGAAAACCTGATCCGCTACAACGATGTAGTTGTCATTCCTGGTCCGTTTACTTCTACCACCAGAATCCGTTTCCGTTGCGATGCTTCCGACAACAACGACCTGGTATTCATTGACGACGTCGTGATTACAGGCTGTAATGGTGGTGCCCGCGAAGGCGATGTGGATGAGCAAATTTCAGGTGATGACTTGTTCCGCGATGTTGCTCCTGTTTCTAAAATGGAAGTATTCCCGAACCCGACTCAGGATGTGTTGAATGTCACTTATACTTTACCTGAATTGGCAGAAGCACAACTTATACTGACTGATTTGACTGGCAAAACCATCCAAATTCAGCAATTGCAACCATCTGCTGGCAAACAGCAGGTTCAGGTTCAAGTGGATCAAATGGTACCCGGTATTTACTTCGTTCACTTGGTGAGCAAAGATGTACAATTGACTAAGAAGTTCGTGATTGCGCGATAGTTTTATTGCGCTGACCATAACAGCAGAGAAGGCTGGGCGTATTGCCCGGCCTTCTTTCATTTATACTTATTGCTTTTGCTTTTCGATCCAAGCCTCCACCATTTCTTCCAAAGTAAACAGAGGAATACTGCCTTGCGATAAGACCAAATCGTGAAAATCCCGAAGCCTAAACTGTTCGCCCAGCGCTTGTTCTGCCTTCTGGCGCAATGAGCGTATCGTAAGTTCACCTATTTTATAGGAAACAGCCTGCCCAGGCCAGCCGATATAACGATCAATTTCCGTTGTGCATTCGTGTACAGACAAAGCCGTATTGTTCACCAAAAAGTCGATGGCCTGCTGCCGCGTCCAGCCCCGTACATGTATGCCGGGATCAACCACCAAACGACAGGCACGCCACATCTCATAGGTCAGTCGTCCAAAACGCTCATACGCATTTGCATAAACCCCCATTTCTTCGCCCAGCCATTCGCAATACAAAGCCCAACCTTCTCCAAAAGCACTCAGGTAAGTCTCTCTCCGGAAATCCGACATCTCCGGCAATTCTTGCGCCAGCGATATTTGGAGGTGATGCCCTGGTACCGCCTCGTGTAAGGTGAGCGCAGGTAAAGCATAAAGGGGCCTGGCTGGCAAATTGTACGTATTCACCCAATAAAAACCTGCACGGTGGTCTTTGGGCGAGCCTTCGCTGTAACGCCCGGTGGTATAGGTAGGGGCAATGGCTTCCGGTACGGGCGACACGCCGTAAGGATTGCGTGGCAAATGCCCAAAATAAGCAGGCAATTTACCATCAATTTTTTTGGCGATGTAGCTCGCTTCCTTCAACAAAGCCTCCGGAGTTGGTGCATAAAATTGGGGGTCTGTCCTTAAAAAGGATAAAAACTCGGAGAAGCTCCCTTCAAAGCCCAATTCCAAAATAATGGCTTCCATCTCTGCTTTGATTCGAGCCACTTCTTTGAGCCCTATTTCAAAAATAGTATCTGCGTTTATCGGCAAGGTGGTGAAATGTTGTACCCTTTGTTCATAATACGCCTCACCCCTAGGTTGGGCGCTGATGCCGATTTTAATCTGCGACCCCGGGAAGTATGCTTCGCTCCAAAATGTGTGAAAAGCAGTATAAGTGGGTAGAATGGCATCGGCGATGGTTTTTCGGGCTTGGTCACGTAGTTTTTGCTGTACTTCCGCCGGTATCCCATCCGGCATGACGAGGAAAGGTTGAAAAAAAGGGTTATCATCGCCAGGTATCAAGGCTTTGTCTATGGTTTTTTCCCTGCCTTTTAGAATGACCTGTGGTGCTGTAATTCCCTTTTCCAAGCCCTGACGCATCAGCGCCATTTGCTGCTGGGCATAGGCGGGAAAAGCACTTAACCTAGCCAGGTAGTTTTCATAATCGGCTTGTGAGGAAAAAGAAAGGTATTGTATGTTCAGCAAAAAATCGGAATACCAACCACCTTCTGCATTCAAAGGCACCAAATAAGCTTCGTACTCAATTTGGGCAACGCGATCTTCCAATACATATTTCAGCAAATCGTAGTTGATCTTTTCCTCCAATGCAAGGGCTGAGCGATCAATGGCTCGCAACTCTTCCAACAGCCCTTTGTAGAAGCTCAGTCGGTTCAGTTGAGCCTCCCTGCTTACGTCGGGAAAGTATTGCTGCGGCTGATTAAATTCCTTTTCCTGAAAAGACCGGTCTTTTTGCAAGAGTATATCCAAACTACTTTGGGCTTCCGCCAAATTTGCCCCCATCGCCATAGCGATAAAAAAAGAAAGCCGGGCACAAACAATAAGATGTTTCATAAAATAGTGGTTTTACATTTAAAAATAGGCATGATTTTCTGATTCAGAAGCTTTATTTTTGTCCAAGTAACGCAGAAAAATTAAGTTCCCGATTTTGTCCTTACCCTAGCGGGCTAAACGGTTCATT
>CALMIR010000005.1 GCA_937864265.1 uncultured Saprospirales bacterium
GCGGATATCGCGCAGCCCCACCAACGCTACCGACTGCGGAAAATTATCGGGTCGGATTTGGAAGCCATTGCGCAATTGGCGCAACAGCGCAATCAGTACGTCATCATGGAGCGCGTCCACTTCATCAAGCAATAATACAATGGGCTGACTCAAACTTTGAGACCAGTGTGTTAGGTATTCTTCAAACAAAGAAGCATCTGCCACATAGCTTGCCGGATCGGGAGGAAAAAAGCTTTCATCTAAAAAAATCCTCGCCATACGGTACAATGATTTAGCAAACACCATATTGGCATCCATCACTGAGATACTCGGATAACCCGCTGATTCCAAGGAGCAAACCACCGCCACAAAATGCCCATCTCGATTGAGCCGGTGCGCTAAGGAATGAAGCAAAGTGGTTTTACCCGTTTGCCGGGGGGCATGGATAAGGAAATATTGCTTGGCTTCGATCAGACGCAGCACATCTTCATAAATATCCCGAAAGGGATCAACCATGTAATGATCCTTGGGATTGCAAAGGCCGGTCGTATTGAAAAATCGCTTCATAAGGCCAAAGATAGGGAGTTTTTGGATTAAGGTGAAGTGATACCATCTTATGGTTATCTAAATGAGCAGCGCCCGTACAACCCTACCTCTTAAAAAAGCGAAACCGCCAGCTCCGGATGCTGGCGGCACGAAAAATATATTTGAAGGAAAACGTGGTGTTACAAAAAACTTATCCGATGACTTACAGCTCTTCAAGAGTTTGTATGATATCGGATAAGACAGCCCTTTCAGGGACAATATTGATGGTCAGATTCTCCGAAATAATGGCGAACTTACGTCCAAAAAGGTACTCCCCTTCTTCAGCCTCTGCTACAACCAACACCTCTGTTTTGAACGAACTCGGCAAATGACCCTTACAAAGGATGAATTGCCCTTCTTCACCTGTTTCGTTAAGCGGCACTATGGTATTAAAATCTTGCATCACCAGGAAGGCAGCTGTGTTTTTCAAATTAAAACCTAGTGGCAATTCTAGGCAAACGACAGAAAAGTCGCTGCTTGCTTGCTGCTCAATGATTTTGGCACAACTGATCCAACCCAATTGATGGGTGATGATTTCAATACCTTCCACTATTCTGTTTTGGGTAGGATCAACCATTTCCGCAGGTTGAATGCCTATTGCATTGCCTGAATCTACCCAATATAGGGGTCTGATAGCTGTTTCAGTACCCAAAAAAAGTTTAAGATTTGGGGCATAAATAACCAGTGGACTTAACACACGAATACTTTGCCCGGGTTCAATTTGCAACAGGGTGCCCTCTTGGTAAATTTGGATGGATAAAACCAACTCGGATTCCAGTAGGCTATCACCAGTACCTGTTAAAGTTTGTACCCTGTTGCGAACCAGCGAACCTTTGTCCGCCATCTCAATGATGTTTGCTTGAACCGTCCCGCTCACTTTTACTCCATCCGGGCGTACTAAAACATTGGCCGGGATGATAATTTGGCTGTTGTTTGGCGTAAGGATGATGTGCTCTTCCGCAGCATTCCAGGTAGCGACAAATGGATTGGATTGTATGGCGTCAAAAAATCGCTCAATATTCCCCTGGTCTAAATCGATTGGTTCAAAAACGTCAATATCCTTATGACAGCTTGAAACCAATAACATCATTCCCCATAAACAAGCCAAAAGTCTTCTCATTCAGTTACACAGTTTAAACCTCCGGTCAACTTCCCGGCGTTTGGATTGCATGTTCTTTTTGTTAGATTCACTGATAGGCCGATGCGTTGCCTGATGTTTGAAATTTTTTTTCTTTTTTTTGTACTTCATCCATTCAGTAGTGTGCAAAAAATCGCTTCCCGATTTATCAAAGCTCTAACCCTTGCGTAGCCCACTAGGGTTTGGACAAAATCGGGAACTTAATTTTTCTGCGTTAGTCCAGTGAAAAAAGAGATCTTTCTCTATGCGTTTTTAGTGGATTTTTACTTTGCACGGTCAGAGACCGTCTTTAGCGTTCTGGAAGCTGTATTGGTCTAATAAATCAACGTTGCCAATATTTTCCACTATATTTGTCGTTATCTGAATGGCTCTACTTGGCTCAAAGCCAAGTGACGCTATGCTGATATTGCGTCAAAAACTCAAAAAAAGAACACATGAGTATTGTCAATGATTTCAAAAAGCTGTTGTTTGGAGCTAAATCGGTAGCTAAATCTGGAGGCCAGAAAGTCGTGGAAAAAGGAAAAGAAGCTGGTGAAGAGATTTTGGAGAAAACAGCAGATTTATACCAACACACCAAGGAAACCGTAAAAGATGTTTCTGCTGAAGCTGGAAATAAGGTCAAAGAAACGCTAGAAGATGCCAAGAGTTTCACTGAAAACTTAGTGGAAGAAGCCTGGGAAACGGGCAGCGAATTGGTGGATAAAGCTAAAAAAGCAGCTGGTGAATATTTTGGCCCAGAGGATGAGCCGCAGCAAAAAAAGGAATCGCCACTATTTGAAGCGGGTTTTGACGAGGCAAACCAGGCCGCAACACCAACTGCCAAAAGCAAGCTGGGCGAAATAGGGGACTCTGTGTCCAAAGTCGCCTCTGAAGCAGGCAAAAAAGCTCAAGATGTGACCGAAAAAGTGGGCACAAAAGTGATTGAAGAAGGCAGCAAAGCCTGGGAAGCTTTCCAAGAAACTTCTGAAAAAGTAGGAGAAAAGATTTTTGAGGTAACGGGTGAAGTAGGCGGAAAAATCATGGATAAGGCTTCGGAAATCGGTGAAAAGGTTAAAGGAAAATTTGATGATCTGGTGGAAAAAGCCAATGCGGAAGCGGCTAAGGATAAAGAGGTGCTAGACAAATTGGCAGAAGAGGCGAAAATCAAACAAGAAGAACTGGAACGCCGCATCCAGGAACGCTCCGCCAAATCGAATGTAGAGAATTTAGCTGCTGAAAAAGAAAAATCCCCCTTGAGTGGTTTTGACAGCTTTTTCGACAAAGCCGATCGCTTTGCCAAGGGTGACTACCACAATGAAGGCGACGGCAAACCCAAAATCACCATTGATCCCAATTATCAAGCCAAGAAAAACGAAGGGAACATCAAGGGCTTCGAAGACTTGGATGGCGATGGCGATGATTTGATCGACGATGCTATTGTAGAAAACTAGTTGGTTTCTAGTTTCTGGTTTCAGGACAGGTCACAGGTCACAGGTCAACTAGAAACCAGAAACCAGAAACTTAAAAGCTTACTTCAGTTCTATTTCAATCTTACTATCAGCCATGGTCACATCCATATCATTGGCAGAAGTGAGCCATTCCAGGAAGCTATCCCCTAGCAATCGGCCCCGCCAACTGTTTTCCAGCACTAAACGGGCTTCTTCTGGTTCTGCCCGGAATTTGCGCAGGTTGTTTCTGGAAAACATCATATTGATGGAAATTTCATGCTCGAAGCATTTGTACTTAACCATTTGATAGAGCACTTCCTGAATGATTTCTTCCTTTTCATCCTCCTCCCGTTCCAGTGGAATTTGTTGCAATACCCGGCGCTCTTCGGGTGTAATCGGTTGTTCAAACATGCTCAAAAAGACATCCGCATAATCGCGGGTCAAGCGGTCGGGCAAGCGACGATTTTGCAAAAGCGCATTTTTGCCGGAAGCGATATTTTTAACAATCATGGGAATCAGTTTGGCAGACAGTACCATTTCCTTGGAATGATTGCGCTTTTCAGCCAATTTTCGACGCCATTCGTAGATGCGCAACAAAAAGACTTGTTCACGCTCGTTCAAAGAGCGCATCATATTGCTTTGGAGCGCTTCTTGGTGGGGATCGCGGGCGTAGTAATCCACCAATTCCAACTTGGCAAATTCTTCTTTAGCCCATTCCAAGCGGCCACTTTTCTCTAACTTCTCACCCAATTTTCGCCATAAATCCGGTAAGAAAATAACGTCTTCCAACGCATAACTCAGTTGAGCCACCTGGATAGGCCTTCTTTCCCAGTCGGTTACAGAATACCCTTTTTTCAATACTTTTTTTAACTCCCCTTCCACCAACTTTTGGAAAGAGGTCGGGTATTTGTAGCCCGTAAACGCCGCAGCAATTTGGGTATCAAACAAATTGGACGGTAGGATACCGTACAAAATATTCAGCAGCCGGTAATCATTTTCACCGGCATGGGTTATTTTCAAAATGCCCGGATTTTGGATCAGTTCCAGGAAAGGTTGAATATCGGGTAACTTTAGGGGATCGATAATAAAATGACCTACCGTTGAGGTCGTTTGTATCAAACAAAGTTGGGTCACAAATCTTTTTTCGCCGACAAACTCGGTGTCGAAGCCCATCCAGTCCAGGTCTTTGTGCTGAAGGTAGAAATCCTCCAAATCAGGCTTCGTTTCAATGATTTTATAGGGTGGCAAGCTTTTGGGCATGATGGTATTTATTGATAGTTATTGCAAAACGTTTTGTATTCAATTGGAGGTACTGGCTTTGCGCAAAATAAAGCCTTTTCCTACAGAATGTGCCGCTTTTCCAAATAAGGAATGATCCAATTGGTTGATCCCATCGGTCAATCGTGCCAGCAGCGGTTCAGCGGTGCTAGGCCGTAGGCTCACTTTCTTATCTTTTTGTTTGGAAATATTGGTAGCATTGGCTTTGAAGATGCGCTGAATGATCCCTGTCCAATACATTTCCAGCAAGCCAACCAAATAGCCGCTCAGGTTGCGTTCAAAAACGACTTCTAAGCCATAGGTCGCCGCCCACTGGCGAAAGTCTTTTCGCGAGACCAGGTATTCGTGCCCAAAGGCATAAGCACCCTGTGGAATGCGTTTCTTCGAAAAAAAACTCAATATTCGATTGATCGGGTCGTAAGTAAATGGAAAATCCAATGAAGGGAATGTGATCATGGCCAATCCACCCGGCTTTAGCACCCGGCTTACTTCCTTGACCATCTGTTCTGGCTGCCCGACATGCTCAATCACATCGACCGAAATCAGCAAATCGAAATGATCGCCGGGATAGCTGAGTGCCAAGGCATTTTCAACGGCATATTCAATATTGGACACTCCCGCATTGAGCGCTTTCGCAAAGGCGATGTCCTGTTCGTTGATATCACAAGATTTCAGCCGATGGCAATGCGCAGCAATCATCTGGTCGTAATCACCCTCGCCTGTACCCAAATTTAGCGCTAGGGCAAACTTATGTTTTTCCGCCATGCGCCTTAGGCTACGCTGAATGAACTGGTAGCGGTTGCGGTAGGTTGGAAACAATAATTTGTAATTCATACCTTGTTTTTCCCTTTTACTGCCCAAATGCTAAAACCGACTTCCTGCCTCCCGATAGCGGGCAGCGTCTTGTGGGTTGCCCAATGCTTCCAAAGCCCTGGCTGCCAGTTCATACCCCTGCTTGAATCGAGGATTATTTTCCAGCGCTTTTTGAGCATACTCATAGGCTAGCTTGTAGTCTTTGCGTTTTTCGTGTACCATGCCCAAATAATAATGGGCAATGTAATATTCTTCATTGACTTTGATCGCCTGACTAAAGGAAGTCATGGCGTTGTTCAGGTCGTTTTTGTTGAAATAGGCCAGTCCTTCGTAGAGCAAGCCGTTTTCCACATCTGGCGCTATTTTAAGGGCTTGCTGGGCGCATTCCAAGCCTTTGTCATTATTGCCCAAGGTGACATAAATATTGGCCAATCCGATCCAAGCCAACTCATTGTCGGGATGCGTTTCGAGCTCTTTTTCAAAATCAGCAATAGCGCCTGTCCAGTCAGCCCGCTTCGTCGCTTCCTGGCCTTTATAGACCCAATTTTCTTTGTTTTCTTCAATAGCGAGCAACGGCACACCATTGGCTGCTATGGTATGTACAGTTTTGCTATTGGGCCAGGTGCCTGAACGCAGGTGCGGCCCGCGAATGTACCTAGACGGGAAAATGCCGTACTGCCAATCTTCGCTGTAGCGGTTGTTGAATCGAACGTAGCGCACTTTTACTTTGCCCTTATATTGTTCTCGGGTTTGGCGACTGACGTTGTAGTAAAAGGTGGTACCCAAATATATGGTATCATTCATTTCGGGGCTGATGATGCCTTCTTTATCCAGCCAATCAATGGCTTGTTTGACGGATACCCCCCAATAATCGGTTTCGTAGTTGCCCAAAGCCCCCTTCATCCCCCCTGCTATTGGATTGAAATAGACGTAGGGGAAGTGGCTGTTTCGGGCGATAAAAAGGGCTGGCTCCAGCAGGGTTAAACCCAGAATTGCCCATAAGGCGTATTGGGTGAATTTGTTGGCTTTTAGCTTTTCTTCTAAGTACAGGAAAAACAAGCTGGCCAACACAATCATGGAAGGATAAACAAAAATCAAATGCCGCCAACCATCGTGCAAAATGGATTGCTTGTAAATCACGTAGCATAAAGGAAACAAGCTGGCAAAGTACAGCAGTAAAACAGGCACTGTTGAATAGCGTTTGAGCAATGCCGGAAAAGCGACTAATGCTCCGCCAACTCCTATCAACGCATAAATTGGTATGGTTTTAAATATCCAAATCAAGGGATAATACCAAACGGTGTCGTCTGACATGACATTTTCCCCCATGAATAAAAGCCGAATTTTGACACCCAGCTTTGAAAACTCCGTCAAAGCGGCCAATGGATGGTGCAAAGGGTCTCTCAACGCAGCCGGCCAGGTAAGCACGGCCAAAAAATAGGCCACTACGCTTATACCTAAGACGTAACCTGCTAAAGGCAATACTTTTTTCAGGCGCTGGAAAATACCCCCAACGCCATACCTGGTCAGTAAGTCAAGCCCCAATCCCAAAAACAAATAGCCAATTAACAATAAACCGCCCGCCCGGGAAGCTATGGCTAAGGCCATACCCAGGGCTACACCGAGGCCTGTTTTCCATTGTATATCCGGTATCTGCCGGAATAATCGGCTCATATAGTACAAGCTGATGGCAAAACCAGCAGCGAATGGAATATCCTTAGGGTTCATCAACGAATGCCCGATAAAGCGAGGCGATAAAAACAAGAGCCAAAGGGCTAAAATAGCCAAGCGCCAGCCCGCCAATTCTCTGGTAAGCAAGCCTACGAACAAGATGGTTAACAAACCAAAAAGTACATTAAAAATGTGCCGGACTTGATGATAAGCGGTATCAAATTCGTCAAACCCCAATGTTTTATTGACCATACCTGTCAGCAAATCGAAAAAGCCGCCGTAGTAGTGCATATTGCCCTTTTCGATGTAGTAGGCGGAAGTATCTGCCCCCATCGTACTGTAATACTGCACCAATTTGTTGGAGTAATCGACCTGGTACTCATCGTCGCCATTAATACCGCTTCCCAAGGATAGGATGATCCCCGTAATTAGCATAAATAGCAGGGAAAACAGAAAGATACGTCGGTATAAGGGGTCTTGAGCTGACGCAAGGGGAACCTTGTAATAGTTCTGCTCCTCTTTTATGGTCGAAACAGGCGTTGCTTTGGGGCTTGGTTTGACTGGCTTTTTCTTATTTTTACTCATTTCGAGTCAGAATATTTTGGGCGAAGATAGCAAATTAGTCTTCATTAAAAGGCAAAGCCTTAGAACAACTTCTTGCCAATATCGCTGGGTATCGCATCTTTATGTACCATGATACCAACTGTTTTCAATCGAAAATAGGCTTCCGAAAGGTGCAAAAAGCCTTTGTAAGTGCTTACTTCGCCCCAAGAGTTTTTGGTGATGTAGTACTTAGTGCCGTTTTGATCCACAGAAATGCCGACCAAGTGCATCAGGTGATCATCTGTTGTGGCGTAGCTCTCAAAAGCAGCCTGGCGTGACTCTTGGGTGACTGACACTTCTGCTTCCGGTTTTTTGAAAAGGTTTTCGGATTTTTCTTGCACCGGCACGATGGCAATCCCCTCTCTGGCGCTAAAGCCTTTTTCGCTAACGTCGCCGTCCCAGGCTACGGAATATCCCTGCGAAAGCGCATAATCCACTACCGCTTCCAATTCGTCCAAAGGAATGTTATAATAGGACCCATTGGAATAATTATCGGGGATTTCCAGGATGAAACTTTCGTAAAACGGATGATGGGAAAAGGAGGTCAGGGTCACATAATCATCGGCACTTATTCCTAAAGCCTCTGCAAAACTAGAAGTCGTGTAAGATTTTCCCTGATAGTTAAACGTTTCGGGTACTTCCCCTAGGTATTCATCTAATATTCGCTCCACCGCCCCGCGCCATTTTTTACCAGGCTTTCCGCGTTCAACGATGCCGTCCAGCATGCCCTTCAAGGCCACTTCCATCTCGCTGTGATCGTGAACTTTTTCTCCATCCAAAAGCCCCGAATAAACAGACTCTGGAATGGCGCCGCCGATTTCCAATGCCCGAATCACATCGTGGTTGAGGCTGCCTTGGCTAAAATTAGCTTTTCCCTGGCGCAATACGTAATTGTTGGCTTTATCCTGGTAAATGGTTCTCACTATAAACATTTCCGAAAGGTCATACTCAGGCTTTCCCATTCGAATCAATTCAGATTCTAAAAAAGAAACGGTACTAAAACTCCAACACGTACCCGTATTTTGCTGGTTTTTGATGCTGGTGCAAGCGACGTTGTACTTTTCAGTAAATTCATACTGTGCCTCTAAGCCATTCAACAACAATAGGCAGGCGGCCGTCATGAGTAAAAAAGATTTCATTTGTATGGAATTTTCTGTTAACTAAATTCGAGATTTTATAATTGGTAGTGTGCAAAAAATTACTTTCCGATTTATCGAAGTCCTGACCCTAGCAGACACACTTGAAATGAACCGTTTAACCTGCTAGGGAAAGGACAAAACGGGAACTTAATTTTTCTGCGTTACTTGTTGTTACCTTAGCAAGGTAATATTTCCTTTTTTAATGAACTGCTCTTGATTAAAGCAATTGACCTCCAGGTAATACCCATAGACATCAGCGGGCAAGGGTCTATTCCTAAAAGTGCCGTCCCAGCCGTCTTCCTGTCTAAAACCCTCAAACACCTTTTCGCCCCAGCGATCGTATATCAGCAGGTGCATCTGTTCAATAGTGTTGCCTTCCACGCGAAAAACATCATTGAGTTCATCGCCGTTGGGTGTAAAGGCATTGGGAACAAAGATAAAGGGTTCAGCGCAACTGCTCACCAAAATGATCGTCACAAAAGCCTCATTTGTACAACCGTTTTCATCTCTTACTCTGACTTTAAAGGTTTTTGAAGCATCCACATAGGCGATGGGGTTGTAAATACCGATGTTGTTGACCCCCGCACCAGGCTGCCAGAAGTAAGTATAAGCTTCATCGAAGGTGGACAGCAATTGCACTTGCTGAGGTTCGTAAATAGTGTCGGGTTGAGCAAATACCTCAACAGGTGGAATAACATCTGAAATGTCAATCAAGGTCGATAAAACCAACTGACAACCATGTTCATTGGTAAGTGTAACCGAGAATTGTTGCGTTTGAGCCACGCTTACCAATGGGGTAGCCGTCTGCTCGCCTGCTACGATAAAGGCTTCCGGCGACCATTGGTAACTCAGTTCATCCGTGCTTAGATTGACCACATTCAATTGAAGGCTATCGCCAGTACAGAGTGCCTGATATTCGTCCAAAAAAGCAAAGACCTCCTGGCTATTGATCCGAACGCTATCCTCCATCTGACAGCCGTATTGATCGATCAGGCGCAAATAATAGCTGCTCGACATCCCTGGCTCTACCCATACCTCTTGTTCAGCGCTGAATACATTGGAAAAGGCAGGATCATAAGCCCATTCATAAAAGAAGGCCGCCTCGCTATCTGCTTGCAACAGAAACTCCGATTCGCAGATGCTGGTATCTGAAGACAACGTATAAGTAATGGGGGGTGGTACAAAGATTGCAATATGCCTGAGTACCGAACAAAGTCCAGATTCGTCGCTGACCACAACGCTGATGTTCTGCGATTCGGAAAGCGTAAGGGCGGGATTGGCGGCATTCGGATCCTCAAATAGCGCCGCCGGCTGCCATTGGTATTGCCAGGCCGGATTGGGATTGGGGTTGATAAAAGTGGCTATGCCCGCACAAAAAATCAAGCTATCGGGCATTATAGGGTCAATGATGGTTATCGGAATGATTTGCAGGCTGGTATCCGAACAACCATCATCCGATTGAACAACCAGGGTGGCTTCCAATAGTTGGCTTTCTGTAAATGTCAGACTCAGCTCCTCTCCTTCCGCCATCGTTCCATCACTGAAAAACCATTGCCAACTCACTATATCACTCTGACTATTAAGCGATTGATCGTTCAATATGACCACCACTGTATCAGAGCATTCACTAATCTCCCAGGCAAAATTGGGGATAATTTGGGGTGCTTCTACAACAACATCCAACCACAGGGTATCTTGGCAGCTTATAAAACTGCTGAGCCACACAGCTACCTGATAGGTTCCGGCTTCCTGATAGGTATGGCTTACGGAACTACCCACAGCTTGTGCCACCATTGGCTCATCTTCTCCAAAATGCCATTGGTAAAAAGGCGCATTTACGCTGGTGCTGTAAAAATTGACGTGAAAACCGCTGCATTGGGTGGCCGTCGTGAACGCCAATTGCGAACTGGTATCTATAAGGGTTTGCAGGATGGAATCCAATAAAGTACATCCATATTGGTTCTCTAATAATACAGAAAAAGTATAAGCGCCAGGTTGGGTTAAAAAAGTAAAGGCTACCGGGTCATCTTGGCCAACGATAATCAAAGAGGCCGGCATCCATTGATACGTCAAGGTATCCGTTTCGTCGAGATTGGCCGCGCCAATGGCGCCAAATTCGCCCGGACAAATGGCTGGCTCGCCATTCAGCAGGGCATCTACGGCATTTCCCGTAAGGGTGATGGAGTCATAAGCCAAACAGCCGTATTGATCCCGCACCAGCAGATAATAGGTGCTTGGCCCCATGGGCGACAAAGTGACTTGAGCACCTTCGGCTATCACATCAGAAAAATCTGGCGATGAAGACCAGGAATAGCTGTATCCACTGACGGGTATAAGATGGATGGCGTAAGTTGTGGTGCAAATCGTTGTATCGGGAGGCAATGCAAGCTCAATAGGTGGCGCAACGATTACTGTGACGGCGTGTTCTACTTGGCAAATTCCATCGGTAATGGTTACCTGATAAGTTGTCGTTTCTACTGGAGTAGCCAGCGGATTGGGCACATCCAGGGCCGACAAGGTCGGATCACTCGCCCATTGATAACTATAATTAGGATCGTTTTCCTCATTCAAAAAAATAGAATCGCCGATACAAACTGCCAAAGTATCCGCTGTCAGGGTTTCTTCGATCAGTGCTACTGAAATCGTTTGCGAAAGCTCCTGCGTACAACCACTGCTGGAAGTCAACTCCAAGGATAATACATAAGTGCCGCTTTGGTTGACCACAAATTGGGGGTTTTGCTCGCTGGAAACCTGATTTCCGGGATTTAAACTCCAATACCAGTCTTCTATTTCAAATGTAACATCCTCACTCAAATCCAGGGCTTGTATAACCACCGTATCCGAACAAGAAAGGATTGCGTACTCGAAAGCTGGATACAAGGTATTGTTTTGAAGATAAACTGTATGGACGGCTGTATCCGAACAAATAGAACCCGGCTCGGAAACCAACATCACCGTGTAAAGCCCAGTATCGGGATAAACATAGACCGGGTTGGCTATTGTTGAAGTAGCGCTTGGGTTGTTCTCCAGATCAAAAAACCAAAGAAAATCATCTCCCCCGATGCTGTTGTTGTTAAAACTAACAGCCAGATTGCCACATTGAATGTCAGGCGCAGCAAAAGCCGCCGTAGTCAAGCCACAAACGCCAACGTTGTACTGAAAATCGCGGCGGGTCGTGGAAATAAGCAAACCATTACGGTATTCTTCCACACAAATACCTACCACAAACTGCCCAATGGTGTTGGGAAGCCCCACCAATAGCCCGGTCTGAGGGTTGATTGTCAATGGCACACCGCCAGAAAACCCATTGAGCATATTGGCCTCGCTGTAAGGCGGGCTGACCCAGGTAACTGGGTCATAAGGCGGATTATTAGGCGGTTGTGGCATAGGCTCGTCAGGATCGGCTCCCGTAAGTGGCGCACATAATCGATAGACGATAGAGTCTCCATCCTGATCAATAGCCGATTGGTCAAAAACGATGGGTTCGTTGACACAAATATAAATGGGTGGCCACTGCTGAAACTTGGGATTGCTGTTGCAGCCTTCCAATGCTTCTTCTGAAATCGTCACACCATAAGTCGCTCCAGTGTCCAGCGGATCAATGATATTTACTATAGTATAATTGCGGCAGCAGCGCTGATAGGCCAGTTGATAGCCACCGCTGATGGGCGGCAATTCTACCGTCGTGCGGTAAGTGGTCGTATGTACACACACATCGGGCGGTACTACCAGGCAGTCACTGGTCAGCACCGGGCTAAGGGTATCATTATTCGTTAACGGCACCAGTATTTGCCAGAGGAAATTATTGTTGGCATCAAACACGCCAATAGAGGCAGGATCGTCAAACCAGGCATTGGGATTGCCATTATAGCAATCGCGAAAAATAGTGAGGGTTATTTCGTATTCATTATTGCCTAGGCAGGTATAGTTCATCTCCCCTCCTACGATGTGGGTGGCTTGAAGTGTATTGGTTGACCCAATCACTAACACCATTACTCCCCATAATTTTGCGAAAGGGCTCATAGATTGATATTATCCACCTGTAGCAAAGGTAGTATCTGGCCGGGCTATTGGTGGATGAAATGCAAGTACAATATGATCTCTTGGAATCCCCTTTTCCATTAATAAATCAGCAATAATCAAATCTGTGTTATCTTGATGAAGCCAAACTAACCCATTCTCATCGACTTCTATATGGACAATTATATTGTAAAATCTAATACTACCTTTCCAGCCATTTCTCAATAGAATATAATTGCCATTTTGTTCATCAAAAATGGTTTGATAACGAATCTTATGCTTAGAAACACCTTTTTTTTGCCCCAAAGCAGCAATTATCAATTTTGCTATTGAGCGATACAATGCTACTTTTTCCATAAAGTAATCTTTTTTGTCTCAATATCAAATAAAATAAACTTCATTCCATTAATCCTAGCAAGTTTAGCGATAATTGGGTCCTTAAATAGATACCTGAATGCAGCTTCAGGTAACGCCAAATAGAGTGTTCTATCGGGATCATCTTCAAAGAGAATTAAATTATAAAAACTAAACTGCCCTACTGCTTTGTAAAAATCATGCAAAAGAGATTTGCCCAAAAAGCTTTTGACTTCAACAGCTATCAGTTCCTTTCCTTTCTCCGCAGCTATCAATCTTTCTGCTGCCAAATCAATTTCTAAATCAGCTATCAAAGTACTTACTTCGAAAGGATCATTCGTAATAATCCAGCCTTCAGCTTCTAACGCGATCCTAACAATTTCATGGTATTTGTCTCTGGCCATTTTGTTCAAGCTAAAACAAAGTTATGAAAAAATACTCAGAATACTGTTACTGCGCTTCCCCACTTTTAGGCTTTACCAATTCAAAACCAAGCGTTCTCATTCTACGGGTGATCCTACCGTCAGCCGTTTTTTCCTCCAAAACCATCGCCTGTGCTGTTGGCATTTCAAAAACCTCCTGCATATTCCTGATACTTCCCGCAGGAATGCCATTGGCCAATAACTTTTCCAGAAGGTCGGCCCGATCGTATTGTGCAATGGCTGCTGCTAAGATAGCAATTAATCCCTCCCTATGGGCAACTCGTTGCACATTCGTCGCAAATCTGCTATCACTCAGCAATTCCTTTAGCTCTAAAATTTGGCAAAGTTTTTCAAAATGCCCTTCTGTACCTATGGCCAAAACAAGTGCCTTCCCATCTTTCCCGTAAAAAACATCCCCATAAGGAGCTATATTGGGGTGGGCGCTGCCCATGGGTTGAGGAATATGCCCTGCCATCAGCCAATTGGTCGCCTGATTGGCCAAAGCACTTAAAGCAGCCTCAAGCAGGGACACCCGCACCACTGCCCCATTGCCCGTCATTTGCCTTTCCAATAGGGCAATCAACATGGCCTCCTTCATCTGGTGTGCCGCCAAAACATCGATGAGTGCCACTGGCATTTTTACTGGAACGCCGCCGGGTTCGCCGTTCATATACATAAAACCGGCCTCTGCTTGTAATACGACATCAAAAGCAGGTCGCCCATCATCTGCACCAAACCCACTCAATTCCGCCACAATAGCGCCGGGGTTATTTTTTAAAATGGCCGCTCCGTCGAGCTGCATGCGACGAGCCGATTCCGGTTTGAAATTGGAAATCACAATATCAGCGTCTTTGAGCAATTCATCCAAGCGCTGTCGGTCTTTCGGCTCATTGATATCTAAGAAAAGGACTTCTTTCCCCCAATTGACGCTGCAATAATAGGCCGATTCTGGGTAGCTTGGGTCTTCGCAGGGTAAACGCCAATGGCGGGTCATATCGCCGCCAGTTTTTGGATTTTCAATTTTGATGACCCTGGCGCCCAACTCCGCCAGAAACATACCTACTGCCGGGCCAGCCAATACGCCGGCCAATTCGACAACCTTTAATGAACTGAAAAGCGGCAATGTTCGCATGCGTTATTTTTTGCAATTTGATTACCTTGCACAGGAAAATGATGCGAAATAAATGAAAATATTTACTGCTGAGCAAATCCGAAGTATTGATAAACAGACTATCACGCAGGAACCCATTGCATCCATCGACCTGATGGCGCGAGCCGCACAGGCTTTTGTGGCTTGGCTGGAGCAAAAGTTTCCAGACCGGGAAAAACCCATAGGCATTTTTTGCGGTAGCGGCAACAACGGTGGCGACGGCTATGCTGTAGCCCGACTCCTACAACTGCGGTTTTATCAGGTGACGGTTTTCGCATGTACCATTGGCGATGGCCTAAGCCCCGACGCGCATAAGCATTTTATCAGACTGCCCATTATGCAGGGCTTGAAAATTCATCCCATTCGGGAAGGGGATGCTTTCCCGCCAATTCCGTCAGGTAGTATCATCATAGATGCCCTGTTTGGCTCTGGCTTGAACCGCCCTCTAAGCGGATATTGGGCCAACCTGATCGAATACCTGAACGAACTGCCTGTCACACGGGTCGCCATTGATATTCCTTCCGGCCTTTTTGCGGATGCGCCGACCGTTTCTGTTGCCTTTAAAGCCCATTCCACCCTGAGCTTTGAATTTCCCAAACGGGCCTTTTTTTTTCCGGAAAACCAAACCTATGTCGGTGATTGGGAGGTCGCTTCTATTGGTTTATTACCTGGCGCCATCGCTGAAACCAAAACGCCCTATCATCTTGTTGATCAATCACTTATCGCACCGTTTTTACACAAAAGGAATCGGCACGACCACAAAGGCACTTTTGGCCACGCTTTGCTTCTGATGGGCAGCTATGGAAAAATGGGTGCTGCCATTTTGGCGGCTAGGGCTTGCCTGAGAAGTGGAACGGGTTTGGTGAGTGTTCACCTCCCCAAATGCGGCTATGAAATCATGCAAATAAGCCTGCCAGAGGCAATGGCCAGCATTGACCGGCATCAGTTTTATCTTTCCGAAATTCCGGATATAAGACCTTACAGTGCCATTGGAATAGGCTGCGGAATCGATCAGCGAAAAACGACCACAGAGGCTTTAAAAACCTTGTTGGAAAACGCGAAAGCACCGCTTTTGCTGGATGCCGATGCCCTGAACTTACTGAGTAAAAACCCCGATTGGTACGAACTGGTACCTAAGGGCAGTATCCTTACTCCCCATCCTAAAGAGTTTGAACGCCTTTTTGGGGCGACAAAAGATGGTTTTGAGCGCAACGCTTTGCTTCGCCAAAAGGCCATCGAATACGGCTGGTACATCTTGCTCAAAGGCGCTTATTCCTGCCTGGCTACCCCTGAGGGAGATGGCTATTTCAATGGAAGTGGCAATCCAGGCATGGCAACCGCTGGCAGTGGCGATGTATTGAGTGGCATCATTACAGGCTTGCTGGCGCAGGGCTATGCTTCAAAGGAGGCGGCGCTGCTCGGTATGTACATTCATGGCCGAGCCGGCGATCTGGCGGCTCAATCTCTAGGCCACGAATCGCTGATAGCCAGCGATATTATAGCTCATTTAGGGAGCGCTTTTCAGGAAATAAAGACCGGATAATCACAGATCAACATCTTCAAACACCTTTTCCAGAGGCAACTCAATGCCAGTAGTCGGGTCATGGATGGTACCAGCAGTAAAGAGCAGGTTTTGGTCGTCAGGCATGAGTACGCGGATCGCTTTGAGCGTAGGAATGACAATCCAGGCCGATTTCACCCCTGCTGGGAAGTAAACATCCCAGGCTTTGTGAAAAAGCTCATCGGGTGATTGAAAAGGGGATTGAATTTCAATGGTTGTGAGTGGCATTTCCGTTTCGCGTACCTCGCTTTCTTTGATGTGCAGTTTTTTCTTGGGGTAAATACAAATGTCAGGGGTAGCAATAGGTGATTTGTTTAAAGTCACCTCATTAGGAAATGAGAAATCGCTTCGATAAGCAATTGACAGTGCAACAGTTATTGCTGTTTGTATCGTTCCATGTATCCTGTTGGGCATAGGCTTGTTTCGTTCGGTTTCGTAATCAGAACGGGATATGGGTTCTTCTTTGATTTCGACAGAAAAATCTTCTTTTACCATAGTAATATAGCTATTGTGTAACAAATATACCCAAAAACAAGCAAAAAACACTTATTTTTGCGGCAAATTTGTTGAAAATCAGCCAGCCTACTTCATTACCGACCAAGCGTCGCATCACTTTCATTGACTTCCTGCGCGCTTATGCCATCCTGATGATGCTACAAGGGCATTTCGTCGATACCTTACTGGATGTATCGTATCGCGATCCCGGCCATTGGTTATATGCCACCTGGAATTTCATGCGGGGCATGACAGCACCTATTTTCTTTTTCACTTCGGGCATGATTTTCACCTTTCTTTTGTTGAAAGACAGCCGCCCTCCCAAAGAGAATTTACGGGTAAAAAAAGGCACGAAACGAGGGTTGCAACTATTGTGGATAGGTTACCTGTTGAAATTCAATTTCATTGGTTTTCTGGGCTTGTATTTTTCGACAGGTATTTTGAAAGTGGATGTTTTGCATTGCATCGGATTGGCCTTATTGAGCATTATTGGATTGTATCATATCCGGCATCACCTCAATATCCCCATACACTGGTTGCTACTCGCTGCGGGCCTAGTGGTTTTTTTGTTTAATCCCGACATGGAAGAAGCCGATTGGAGTTTTCTACCCCTGTGGTTGGAAAATTACTTCTCCAAAGCCAATGGTTCTGTCTTTACACCCTTTCCCTGGATTGGATACAGCTTGCTGGGGGGTAGTATGGGTTGTCTGCTGCATACAAAACCGGATTTGGCTTTCAGCAAACGCTTTCCATTGGCAGTGGCTTTGCTGGGCTATCTGCTGCATGCCTATTCGTCTTATACCTTAGAGGTCTTGTATTACATCAGCGGCTGGGACAACCTCATTGCCATTGCCAACAACAACCACTTATTCATCCGGCTAGGCCATGCAATGATTGTCTGTTCTATTGCTATCGTGATTGCCCAATGGTGGAAAAACATGCCCGAACTCATCCTCAAAATTGGTAGCGAAACCCTTCTTATCTATGAAGTTCATTATGTGTTGTTGTACAGCACCTGGTTTGGAATAGGACTTTCATTCTTTTGGTACCGTTCTTTAAACCCAGTACAAGTAATCATAGGAGCGCTGCTGTTTTTGAGCTTTTTCGTTTTGTTGGTAGCCCATTGGGATAAAATCAGGGAACACTACCTGCCTTATTTCAAGCGCCCATTCCAGCGTGTTTTTAACCGAATCAAAACAGAAATTGCCGCTTTTTGGGTTTTGATTTATACTTTTCTCAAAAAAAAATGGGTAAGATGGAGAAACACTTCTGAATCTACTTCGCAGCACCGATAAAACCATGAATACTCATAGCCTTTTTGAACTCAACGAATACATCAAGCGGGTACTGGCTCTGAACCTGAAAGAGCCGCTCTGGATCAGTTGTGAAATCGCGCAGATCAAAGCCTCTAGAGTACATTATTTTCTCAACTTGATCGAAAAAGAACCCCAATCTGATAACATCATTGCCCATGCTGATGCGGTGATTTGGGAAAAGCAATACGCGCTGTTGCGCAAGTCTGTTGGCAGTGTGTTGCCAGAGTTATTGCGAGCAGGCTTGTCTGTTCGCTTACAGGTCTCGGTTGACTTTCACGAACGTTATGGCCTACAATTACAGGTACTCGACATAGACCCTGCTTACACCTTGGGGCAATTGGAGATCCGACGCCGTCAGATATTGGTGCAACTTCAAAATGAAGGGCTTATTGGTTTGAATGCTCGTTTGCCATTGCCCGTCGTTTGCCAGCGCATTGCTGTTATTTCTTCTGAAACAGCAGCAGGTTACCAAGATTTTTTACAGCATTTGGCAGATAATCCGCATGGCTATGCTTTTGAGCAACAGCTTTTCTCGGCGGCTATGCAGGGCGAATGGGTCAGTAAGGACATCATCCATCGTTTGAAAGAGATACAGAAAAAAGAAGCGCAGTTTGATCTGATCGTCATCATCAGGGGTGGGGGGGCTAAGCTGGATCTCGGCGCTTTTGACGAGTACGAGCTGTGCAAGGCCGTTGCCCAAATGGCTATTCCTGTGCTGACGGGTATCGGCCACGACGTGGATGAAGTACTGCTGGATAAAGTGGCTCATACCGCGCTGAAAACGCCTACTGCTGTTGCTGATTTTATTATTTATCAAAATGCCCGCTTTGAAGAGCGTTTATTGCAATTCGCCCAACAGGTCCAATGGATGGCCATGACACAGCTACAGACGCAACGCCAACTGTTGGAAAAACTTCAGCTCCTATTCCTTCAAATGAACCGCCTTAAACTCCTGGATGAAAAAAAGAAGCTGGACAATTGGATCGCACAAATGCCCATATTCACCCGTATTATTCTTCAAACTGCTGCGCAAAAACTGGATGAAATGGATCGGGTTTGCCAACTGCTCAGTGTACCCGCTACCCTGAACAGAGGCTTTGCCCTAGTTTATAAAAATGAGCAGAAAATCAGCCGTGCGAATATGCTGGAAGCAGGCGATACCATCCAAATTCAGTTTTCAGACGCTGCCATAGCAGCGAAAGCCGACAAAAAGATCAATACTTCCAAAACCTAAAGGTTCTTACCCCTGGCACTTGAAGGCAATACATGCCTTTGGGCAAAAAACGAATATCAATACTTTGCTCCCCTAAAAATTCTACTTGCAGTATTTGTTTTCCGTAAAGGTCGTAAACAAACAGTTGATGCCATGCACTGAGTCCTTTAAATTGGATAACTGAGCTGGATGGATTGGGAAAAAGAATCACGCTGCCCGAAATATCGATCGAATTGACAGCATTAGTCGGGGGGGTTGAACGCCGATAGCTAAAACCTCCGCCTTGATTATGGGCGGTCCAGGAAAGGAATCGGATATCAATGTATATGTCTTCTTCCTGAAGATGTAGCACCATGTCTTGATTAACCATGGCAGGGGGATTCCCTTCTACCGCTAACTCCCAGGGTTGAAAATTTAAAGTTGCCCATTCTGCAGTCGTTCCATAAGCCCAAGCTGTGCCACTAGGACTTTGCATGGGAATATAGGCCGATTCCTGAGCTATGTTAAAAATGCCTTGACTATTCGCTCGAGTAATCCATACTGAATCGGTAATGCGATCTTGGTTTTCAGGTAAAGTCCAGTCGGCAAAAACTTCTTTTTCAAAAAGGGTACTAGGCCCGTTCCAGATGGTCTGCCCGAAGGTTTTTAGACTCAAACAGGCAAAAGCAAAAGCAATATATTTTTTCATAACCGAAACCAAATGGCCCCCCATAGGCTTGTTAACCTTGCAAAGTTAGCAAAAAAGCTTAGGGAGGGTTTATGGAGTAGGTTCAAGCACCTGAATGGTATCGTTTTTTTACACTAAAGTTTTGCCTTTTTTGACAAATGGTGTGGGAAATGACTTAGCGGAAAGCAGGGTGACTGGAATTTACCGTCTTAGAATGGCCATCTCAAATTGCCTCTTCGTGATGTGGGCTCAAAATTCGGGATGACTCATGCTTGTAAAAATAAAAAAGGCGAGCTATTTGCTCGCCTTTAGTCGGGATACCAGGATTTGAACCTGGGGCCCCCTGCTCCCAAAGCAGGTGCGCTACCGGACTGCGCTACATCCCGAAGTTGGGTGAGGGTGAGGGTGAGGGTGAGGGTGAGGGTGAGGGTGAGGGTGAGGGTGAG
>CALMIR010000006.1 GCA_937864265.1 uncultured Saprospirales bacterium
ACGAGCCTAGGGCTGGGGGGTGGATAAATTGAGTGAGGGTGAGGGTGAGGGTGAGAGTGAGGGTGAGGGTGAGAGTGTTATACTCAAGCCTAGCTAAAAATCAGGCAATCAAATCCTAAAAAAAATATGAAAATCGGATTCTATTGCGATGAATATCCCCCTGGCATGCACGGTGGTGTTGGGGCATTTTGTAAAGACTTGGCTGAAGGGTTGGTACAAAAAGGTGCAGAGGTTGTTGTTTTTGGTATTTATCCAGCCCGGCGTTTTCAAGAAAATAAAACGATTCAGGAAAATATTAACGGTGTAAAAGTTATTCGTGTTCCATCAAAAAAATACTCTAACATTAGCATATTACACCGATACAGGGAAAGGCAGGCGATACTCAAGCTAACGGCTAAAGTTGCACGAGAAGAAGGGTTTGTCGTTTTTGAATCGCACGAATCAACAGGCTACTTCCCTTTTGGTGCGCCAGACGGCTTAAAGTTGGTTACTCGCCTGCATGGCGGAGAATGGTATTTTGGCAAAGAATTGAACCGCCCTTTTTCCAGGCTCAACGGCTATTTTGAAAAACGGCAGTTGACGCGATCTGATCGGGTCTTAGGCTGTTCTGACTATGTATGTCGCAAAACCCTAACTTACATGGGGTTGCCCATGAAATACGATGTGATTCACAATTGTGTGAGCGATTTGTTCCTCAGCGAATACGACCCCAGCCAAACCCAGGAGGGGCTTATTTTGTTTACAGGTTCCGTTTTGCCCAAAAAGGGAATTAAAGAACTCTGTATAGCCAGTAATGCGATTTTTGACCAGTTGCCCCATGCCCGATTGGTAATAGCTGGCAAAAATTTATACCGCAAAGAAGGCATGCCGTATGAGCAGTTTGTCCGCCAATTTGTGGCCGATGAACATCAGTCTAGGATTACCTTTTCTGGCGCTTTAGACCGGGAAAAAGAGCTACTCCCCCTGATTCAACGAGCCGCTGTATGCGTATTTCCCTCTCAGGCGGAGGCATTTGCCCTCGCTCCGCTGGAAGCCATGGCCGCGGGCAAGCCGGTTATTTACACCAAATACATCTCTGGGCCGGAAGCCATACAAGATGGTCGCGATGGCCTTTTGATAGACCCTTATTTTCCCGAAAATATATCAAACAGTATTGTGCGTGTACTAACCGATAAACACTTGGCTCAAGAACTGGGCAAAAACGGCCGACAAACCATACTGGACCGTTTTGATTATCGCAAATGGATTGAACAAAATCTCGCTTATTACCAAAAGCTGTTGTAATATAGCGCCAATTCCATTATATTAGTGTCAATAAGAATTGTAACATACTACACTTACATCAAACACCTAAACCATGATAACAAACACAATTGAACAGATAATAAAACAAGAAGCTTGTTTACTGTGCCTTTTATTTTCCAATTAACCCCACAAAGCCATGAGAAAATTCTTAAAGCGCATCGCTTTGCTGGGCTTATTGGCTCTGGCCATGAACATTTTGTTGGCCATTGTAGTCTATTCTATTCGCCCAGATGCTTTTTACAAGCACTATGAAGTATGCATGCTCTTGCAAAAGCAAGAAGCATTGCTCAAAAACCCGGATCGATACAACACAATTTTCATCGGTAGCAGCAAAACATTCCGACAGGTTGATCCTGTTGTGTTCGATTCTGTTATTACCGCAAGCACATCTTTCAACCTAGGACAAAACGGCCTAAAAGCTCCCAGAAATTACGACTTTATAAATCAACTGATTCAACAAAAGAGCGATTATGAAGCGATATTCTTTGAGTTGATCATGTTGGATAATATACTGGACAATTACCAATCGGATGCTATTATCCGTTCCATTAACTTGAACAGGTGTTTGCAGGCCTATGAGCAGGCTTTTAAAAACAAATCGCTCAAACCGGAACTCCGCTTTCGTTACCTCAAGTATTACACCCTGGCTTTGGGTTACAAATACATCGGTTTCTCGATGATCAAAAGATTGAAGCTATTGTTGGGCATCCTGCCCCATGAGAACGCAGTAGATTGCGCCAATTTCGATCTAGAGCAATACCAGGGCTTTATCAGTATGGACGAAGAAATGGAAATGACCCAACAATACGAGTTGGTTGGGCGCAGAAAACTGTTTACTGATCATCCTTTTAAAAGCGATTTGTACAAGGGACTGAATGACGAAACCATCAATATTAGAAATAATTTGGTCAATCGTGAATTTGAATCCCATTTAATCCAATGGAAAGCGCAGGGTTTACCCATTTATTTTATCGTTCCGCCGCGAACCTATGCTTTTGAATTGGATATGTTGGGGCAGTTCAAGGCGATTGCAGAAAACGAAGGATTTCCTGTTTTTGATTTCAGCAATCCCGCGCAATATCCCGATCTACACAACCTTGAAAATTCTTTTGATCACCCCCATTTGAATAAAAATGGAGCTAGGATTTTCACCCAATTGCTGGCTGAACAATACCTGACTTTCAGCAAGAATTAACCCAATAATTAAACAAAACGAAAACTAACAACTAAATGCTTTTTAATTCCCTCGAATTTGCCATATTCGTACCCATTGTATTTGGGTTGTACTGGTATGTATTCAACAAAAACCTCAAAATTCAGAATCTTTTCATTCTGGTTGCCAGCTATGTATTTTATGGTTGGTGGGATTACCGGTTTTTGCTATTGATTTTCATCAGTTCGCTCTGTGATTATTTGGTGGGACAAGCCATTTACGATTCCAAGTCAGATCGTCAAAAAAAATGGCTGTTGTGGATCAGTTTGGCTGTCAATCTGGGCTTGCTGGGCTTTTATAAGTATTACAACTTTTTCGTCACTTCTTTTGTAGATGCCTTTACGCTATTGGGGGTAAAACCCAACATCAGTACGCTGAACATCATTTTGCCCGTAGGTATTAGCTTTTACACCTTCCAAACGCTGAGTTACACCATTGATGTTTACAGAGGCGTATTAAAGCCTTCAAAAGATTTCACCTCGTTCTTTGCTTACGTCAGCTTTTTTCCCCAATTGGTAGCAGGGCCTATCGAAAAAGCCAAAAACCTGTTGCCCCAATTTTATGTACCCCGGGTATTCGATTATGAGTTGGCACGAAATGGATTGAGATTGATCCTTTGGGGCTTGTTCCAAAAAATGGTAGTAGCCGACACTTGCGGCGCGTTCACCAATATAATATACAGCGACCCGGATAACGCCGGTTTCAACGAAATCATCTTAGGAACCATGTTTTTTGGCTTTCAGATATACGGTGATTTTAGCGGCTATTCTTATATTGCCATAGGTACAGCTCGGTTGTTTGGTTTTAGACTGACCACCAATTTCAAATACCCTTACTTATCACGTTCTGTACCTGAATTTTGGCAGCGTTGGCACATCACATTGATGAGTTGGCTTAGGGACTATTTGTACTATCCTTTGCGGAAAGGCAAAAAAAGCCAGGCCAACCGTATTTTTGCTGTTTTCATAGTTTTTTTCGTCAGTGGTCTTTGGCACGGTGCCAATTGGACATTTGTAATATTTGGTATCATTCACGGCCTTTACATGATCGCTTATATCCTGCTGGGATTAGATACTAAATTCTTGAGTGGCGTTATCGCACAAGGGCGAACTTTTCCGACCTTAAAAGAATTGTTGCTAGCTCTGTGGACTTATATATTGGTGAATATTCCTTTAATTCTTTTCCGGGGCGAGAATCTGCAACACGCGCTGGAGTTGGCGAAAGGTATGGTTTTAAACCCATACGTTCCCTTTAAGCTGATTTACCTAGAAGGTATCGTTTTGTTTTGCCTGATGGTATATGCGGAATATTTTTTCAGAGAAGACCGCTACCCTTTTGAAAGGCTCAATATGTCGCCTGCAACGCGTTATGTTTTTTACACGGTAGTAGTTTTTACCATACTGGCCTATGCAGCCAATGCGGGTACAGAATTCATTTACTTCCAGTTTTAAACCAGCCTTATGAAAAAATTTATCCAACGCTTCGTATTATATGCCCTGAGCATTTTGCTTATTTGCGGTATTGCTGGTACCATCATTTATTCCATTCACCCGGAAAAATACTACGACGATTATGAGGTTTGTTTGCTAACTGAAAAGCAGAAGGTGCTGTTCCAGATGGCAGATAGCATCAATACGGTTTTTATTGGCACCAGCAAAACCCATCGGCAGATCATCCCCCTTCAGTTCGACTCCCTGGTTCCTGGCGCAGCCGCTTTCAATTTAGGTCAGGGATCGCTGACCGCGCCGCGCAACCTGGATTTTGCCAACCACTTATTGGAGAAGAAAAACGATTTCAAGGCGGTATTCATTGAATTGGCCGTGTTGGATAGAATACTCAGCAACTATCAATCTGATCCGGTTATTCAATACATGAACGCGCAACGCTATGCCCAGGGATGCGACTATGCCCTGCATTTTGAAAAAATGGGCTGGCAAGAGAAATGGCAGTACTTCAGGTACTATTCGCTGGCTTTTTTTTACAAATACCTTGGGTTCTCTAGTCGCAAGAGAATTAAGTTATTAGCAGGATTCCCAGTTTTTGAACTGCCCATGGGCTGCGCCAAATTTGACATTACCGCCAGCCGCGGGTTTTATGCCGTGGACGATGAATACCGAGAAGATCCCGGCCCGGAATTAGATGTTCGCAGAAAAGCTTTTCTCCAGAAACCACTACCCGAGGGCCTATATGTCGGTTCTCAAGCAGCAAAAAAAATAGATCCGACACTATTCAATCAAGAATTTCGAAACAATTTAAAAGCTTGGAAAGCGCAAGGCGTACCCGTGTATTTTATTCTGCCGCCAAGAGCTTACAAAGCAGAATTGTATATTCTTGAACAACTCAAGGCCATAGCAGAAGAAGAAGGTTTTCCGGTATTTGATTTTTCAGACCCGGAACTGTACCCTTCTTTGTATGAAGTGGAGACCTCCTTTGATAATGCACACATGAATAAGGAAGGCGCAAAAATATATACCCGGCTCATCGCTGAAAAATACCAATCGCTGAATTAGCATTTGTTTTCATCAGCTTTTATTTCAAAATAAAAATGAATTAAATCATTGGTTGACACAATTTTGATACCCAAACTAAAACCATTTTCTTTGCGCACTATACAGGCATCTTTATAGAATTTTTCATGTTGTTTAGAATTTTCACCTGACAACTACGCCCTTTAATTTCTCAAGCATGTTATTTAATTCTATTGATTTTGCCATCTTTCTGCCTGTTGTATTCTACCTCTACTGGTTCATTTTCAACAAGAATATTAAGGTACAAAATGGTTTTATTTTGCTCGCCAGCTATGTCTTTTATGGCTGGTGGGATTATCGCTTTTTATTCTTGGTTTTTGCCAGTTCCCTTTGCGATTATTTGATCGGTCAAGCCATTTACGATACCGATTCGACGCGCAAGAAAAAATGGCTGCTCTATTCCAGTTTGGCCATCAACCTGGGTATGTTGGGCTTTTTTAAATATTACAACTTTTTTGTCCATTCTTTCATTGATGCCTTTTCGCTTTTTGGAGCAAAACCAGACATCCATACCCTGAATATCATACTACCCGTTGGCATTAGTTTCTATACTTTCCAAACCCTCAGTTATACCATAGATATTTACAGGGGTAACCTTAAACCCGCAAGGGATGGCATTTCATTTTTTGCCTTTGTCAGTTTTTTCCCGCAATTGGTGGCTGGCCCTATCGAACGGGCTAAAAACTTATTGCCACAGTTTTACAAAGAGCGAGTGTTTGATTATGACAAGGCCATGCTGGGTGTCAAGCTGATCATTTGGGGGCTTTTTCAAAAGATTGTTTTGGCCGACACCTGCGGCAAATATGTCAATGAAGTGTTTGGCGCCAGTGCAACTGCCGGATCCAATGAGATTATGCTGGCCTGTATTTTCTTTATCATCCAGGTCTATTGCGATTTCAGCGGCTATTCTTATGTGGCTATTGGTACCGCCAATTTGTTTGGCTTCAAGTTGATGATCAACTTCCGCTATCCTTTTTTGTCCAGAAATATCCCAGAATTATGGCGGCGTTGGCACATTTCACTCATGGGCTGGTTCAGAGACTACCTTTATTCTGTCATTCGCAAGGATCGACGCGATTTGGGTACCAGGATGTGGGCTATATTCGTTGTTTTTGCAGTAAGCGGCCTCTGGCATGGCGCCAATTGGACTTATGTACTTTTCGGGGTAGAGCACGGCTTGATCATCGTCATTTATATGTATCTGGGATTGGACACCAAATACGGAACGGGTGTAGTTGCCCAAGGAAGGAAATGGCCCAGCTTTGGAGAAGTCGGAGCCATCGTCTTTACTTTTCTTTTATCTAGTACCAGCAGCCTCTTCTTCCGGGCGGAAAGTGTCAGCCAATCCATGCAAATGATCAAAGGCATCTTCACACAGCCATTTGTTCCATTAAAAGGATATTATTTGGAAGGCGCTATCCTTTTTGCCATTATGATGCTGGTAGAATGGTTTTTCCGGGAACAGAGCCACCCATTTGAAAAAATGACCTTAAAACCAGTACCTCAATACGCCGTTTTTTACGGATTGGTACTGAGCATCATCTTGTACGCATCTAATGCTGGCACCCAATTCATCTATTTCCAATTTTAACCCGACTCAAGCATGAAAAGGTTTATTAAACGCATCGCATTTTGGGGGTTACTGGCTTTGACATTGAATGTACTCGTTGCAATGGTTGTCTATTCCCTGCGGCACGATGATTATTATGAAGATTATGAGGTCTGCTTGCTTATGGAAAAACAAGAAGCCTTATTTGAAAAGGGCGACTCTGCCAATACGGTTTTCATAGGCACCAGCAAAACGCATCGGCAAATCATACCAACACTATTTGATTCTCTTGTGCCGGGTGCTTATGCGTTTAATTTGGGGCAAGGCTCGCTGACAGCACCCCGAAACCTGGATTTCACCAACCACTTGTTGGAAAAAAAATCTGACTTTAAGGCCATCTTCCTGGAATTGGCTGTTTTAGATCGGATGCTGAGCAATTACCAGTCTGATCCGGTCATTCAATACATGAGTCCTTATCGCTACGCATTGGGATTGGATTACGCCTTGCATTACAAAAACATAGACTGGCAGGAAAAATGGAATTATTTCAAATATTATTCCCTGGCTTTCTTCTACAAATATTTGGGCTTTTCCAGTCAAAAACGGATCAAGTTGTTGCTCAACATTCCGGTTTACGAGCCGGAGCAAGAGTGCGCGAAATTCGATGTCCGCGCCAATCGCGGTTTTTATGCAGTAGATCAGGACTTGAGAGAGCATCAAGGCGCTGACTTAAAAAGTCGCCGCAAATCCTTTTTGCAAAACCCCTTGCCACAAGGTTTATATGTTGGCGCAAAAACTGCCAAAAAGATTGACGCTAGTCTCTTCAATCAAGAATTCAGAACCAACTTAAAAAATTGGAAGAAAAACAATATTCCAGTTTATTTCATTCTGCCGCCACGCGCCTACAAAGTGGAATTGTACGTTCTGGAGCAACTTAAAGCCATCGCCCAAGAGGAAGGCTTTCCAGTATTGGATTTTTCTGATCCTAAGCAATACCCAGAGCTGTATCAAGTAGCAAACTCATTCGACAATGCCCATTTGAACTATGAAGGCGCAAAAATTTATACTCGGCTGATCGCTGAAAAATATGCCTCCCTTAAAAAATAAGCACATCAGTTCTTTGAATACACACTTCAAATTTCGCATCGCATGAAAACCATCATTTTAGCAGGGGGCTTTGGCACGCGCCTGTCTGAAGAGACCCACTTGCGCCCCAAACCTATGGTCGAAATAGGTGGCCGGCCTATATTGTGGCATATCATGAAAATCTATTCATTCTACGGATTTCATGAATTTGTCATCTGCCTAGGCTATAAAGGCTATATGATCAAAGAATATTTTGCCAACTATTTCCGTCACATGGCCGATCTGACGATTGACCTCTCCAATAACACCACAACCGTTCATAACGCCAACGCGGAACCCTGGAAGATCACACTGGTCGATACCGGACTGAACAGCATGACGGGCGGGAGAATCAAGCGGATACAGGAGTACGTCAATAACGAAACCTTTATGTTGACCTATGGCGATGGAGTTGGGCGGGTAAACATCCCTGCTTTACTGGATTTTCATCACCAAAATGGGAAAGCCTGTACGGTAACAGCTGTCCAGCCCTCCGGTCGCTTTGGTGCTTTAAATATTGACCCTACCACGCACACCGTTAACTCCTTTATGGAAAAACCAAAAGGCGATGGCTCTTGGATAAACGGCGGCTTTTTTGTATGCGAACCAGAAGTCTTTTCCTACATCGACGGAGATGAAACGGTATGGGAAAAAGAACCCATGGAAAACCTGGCAAAAGGCGGAAAAATGGCTGCTTACAAGCACGATGATTTTTGGAAACCCATGGACACCCTTAGGGATAAAAAAGAACTAGAAGACCTCTGGGCCAGCGGTCAGGCACCGTGGATGACTTGGTAGTTTTCTGGTTTTCCCGCCTTCTCCCGCGTTTTTCGCGGGATCAGTCGAGCAGGGAGGAATCGATGGCAGAGCACTAGGCTAAGCGAAGCCTAGCCTCAAACCTAGCCAATCAAACTTGTGTTATACTCAATTACTCAAAGCCTAGCTTTACGTCTAGCCAGTCAAATACTCAAATCCTCAAAAGCCTAGCTTTAAGCACGACATCAAATCCTCAAAACCTAGCCTCAAACCCAGCCATCAAATCCTCAAAATCATGTCCTTCAACAACCTATATCGCGGCAAAAAAGTAATCATTACCGGCAATACCGGATTCAAAGGCAGTTGGCTAAGCACTTGGCTTTTGCAGCTAGGGGCTGACGTGTATGGTATTTCCAAAGACATCACCACCCAACCTGCCATGTTTGAGGTTTTGGGCTTGGAACAACAAATCCAACACCATTTTGCTGACATTAGAGATGGTGCTGTTCTGAATCAGCTTTTTCAAAAAATAAAACCCGATTTTGTTTTTCATTTGGCAGCACAGGCCATTGTATCCACTTCTTATGCCAATCCGATAGAAACTTTCTCAACCAATGTCCTGGGGACAGCTAATGTATTGGAAGCTTTTCGTCATTTAGACCACCCTTGCATCGCCGTTTTGATCACCAGCGATAAAGCTTATGACAACGTCGAATGGATATGGGGCTACCGGGAAAACGACCGCTTGGGCGGAAAGGATATTTATTCCGGCTCAAAAGGTGCTGCTGAATTGGTCATCAAATCGTACTACCATTCTTTTTTAGCCGATTCAGCACACCTTAAAATCGGCATTGGAAGAGCCGGAAATGTCATTGGTGGCGGCGATTGGGCTGCAAACAGAATCGTAGTAGATTGTATGAAAGCCTGGAGTAACAACGAATTTGTCGAGCTGCGAAGCCCAAAGGCCACCCGCCCCTGGCAACATGTGTTGGAACCCCTCAGCGGTTACCTGCGACTAGGACAGGCACTGTATGAAGATAACAATTTGCACGGTGAAGCCTTCAACTTTGGCCCTCGCGCCGAGGTCAACCAAACCGTGTATGACCTCACCTGCGACCTGGCCAGGGCTTGGGGGTATTCCGATGTAAATCAAGCTGTACGCATCACAGGGGATATACCTTTTCATGAGGCGGGCTTGCTCAAATTGAACTGCGATAAAGCCCTGGCTTACCTCAAATGGCAAGCCGCGTTATCCTACGGCCCAATGATCGAGTTCATTGCTGATTGGTACGTCGGATTTTACAAAAACTCGGCTGATATGCTGAAACTGACCATCGAACAAATCGACGCCTACCAACATGCAGCATCGCTGCAAGGTATCGAATGGGCAAAATAGATACGGACGAATAACAAATATGAACTTCAAGAATTTCAACTACATTTTTTTAATGGGCTCGTCCAGAAGCGGGACGACCTGGCTGCAAAGCATTTTCCTGGATCATCCGCAAGTGGCTGGTACCAATTTGGTGGAATTGCGCCTGTTCAACGACTACGCCATGCCCATGTTGCAAAGCTATGAGCAAACGGCAGAAAAATTTAAAAATGGCTCCAAAGTAGGCTTGCCACCGGTCATGTCGCGCGAAGTCTTGGTTCAAAAAATTAAAGATTTCATGTTGTCCGTTTATCAGGAAGTAATCCCTGTAAACGAACAGACCCGTTTTATTGCCGACAAATACCCTCAATACAGCCTGGTGCCCGAACTCATCCGCGAAATATTTCCCAATTCAAAAGCCGTTCATATTATCCGGGATGGCCGCGATGTGGTCGTTTCCAAAATGGTTAAATCAGAGAAAAGAGGGAAAGGCTATAAAAAAGTAAAAACAGCCGCCCATTCCTGGGAAGAATGCGTTGTCGGTGGTCGGCGAGGGAAAGCTATTTTTGGGGACAATTACCATGAAATCCGCTACGAGGACATCCTTTATAAGGGGCAGGAAACGATTAAAAAGCTATTTGATTTTTGTGAAATACCTGCCGATGAAGCCTTGGTAAAGCATATTTTGGACAACAATCACTATGCCGTAAAATCGGTAAGTATGCCCGCTGAAGGCATTGCGGCTGAACGGTTCAATCGCAAAAAAGTATGGGCGAAAGCATTGACCCTGGAAGATCGGATCGAAGTAGCACGCAGCGTGGGTTATTTGCTGGAAGAATTAGGCTACACTCAACCCGGCGAAAAATGGTACGCCAATAGCCCCGAAGAAGAAAAAAGTGCCAACCGAATGCTTAAATCACTGGCGCGAAATCAAAAAATCAATAAAACTAAATCAAAGCTCAAGCGATTGATCAAAAAAAGGCTGCTCAACCGCAGATAGTTCTTATGAATTCGATCATTTCCGGCGTATATTTGACTCCGTTAAAGCAAATTCACCACCCTCAAGGCGATTTGTTTCATGCATTAAAAGCTTCTGAAAACAGTTTCAATGTTTTTGGTGAGGCTTATTTTTCTACTGTCCATCAAGGCGTCATTAAGTCTTGGAAAAAGCACCAGCACATGCGCCTCAACTTGGTCGTACCCCTTGGCTGCATCCGTTTTGTAGTGTGCGACGACCGCGATGGTGCATACCTTTTCAATGAATACAGGCTGGGGCCGAATACCCAATATGCCCGCTTGACAGTGGAACCCGGTATCTGGATGGCTTTCCAAGGACTTGACCAAGGCTTGAACCTATTGCTCAATATCGCCGATATGGAACACGACCCCAACGAAGCCATCCGAAAAGAACTAGAGGAAATCCCATACAACTGGGACATCTGATTGCTCCTGGCATTTAACCGATGATGCCCAAAGCATAAACAAAAATCAAGCATCAAAAATCCACCATCCAAAATCAACTAGGTTATGGAAAATGTACTCAGTAAAGTCCGCAAAGAAGATGTGATCATGGATCCATTTCCACACATCGTTATCAAAAACGCCATCAGCGACGAACTATGCCAGCAACTTTTGGCCGAGTTCCCGTCCACCGACCAGGTGACAAAGGGACAAGATTGGGGAAGCAATAAGCGATTCAACCTTTCCTCCAAAGATGTGGCCGATTCAACAGTCGTGAGCCAAGTCTGGAAAGACTTTATCGAAGCCAACCACAATCAGCAATTTTACAACGACTTCGTTCGGGTATTCAAAGACGCCATTCTATCCTTGTACCCCAACTTTGAGCAACAGTTCAAGCCCTTAGGCGAATTCAAGTCGGGTGTCAGAAAAATGGATGATTTTTCCAATGCTGACATTCTAATTGATTCTTTGATTTCTATCAACACGCCTGTAGCGACCAAGCCCAATTCGGTTAGAGCGGGACATGTGGACGCGCCCGACAAGCTATTTACCGGATTGCTCTATTTGCGCAGCCCAGAAGACAATACGCAAGGCGGCAACCTGGAAATATACCGCTATAAAAAGCGCTATCAACAAAACAAAGCTCAAGGCCATTGGATCAATGCGGAAATCGAATCGGGTTGCATTGACCTGGTGAAAACCGTGACCTATGAAAATAATGTGCTGGTGATGTTTATCAATTCGCTGGAATCGCTGCATGGCGTTACCGTTCGGGAAAAAACCGATAGAACCCGCACTTTTATGAACCTCGTTGGCGAAATCAATGGCAAACTTTACACCATGAAGCCTTTGCAATCTTCCCGGTTCAGAAGAAAAGTACGCGCCAGTATCAAGCGTTTCACCAGCGGCATCAGCGCTTACGCAGGTGGCGGAGATTAGAACCTTTAGCACCAATTGGCATGACCATCCTTTTAACCGGGGTAAATGGGCTACTTGGCAGTAGGCTGAAAGCATTACTAAACGGCTATACCCTTATTGCTCCAAGTAGAAGCGATTTGGATATAACGGATGCAGCATCGGTTCAAGCCTTTGCTGGCATCACCTCGCCCGACATCATACTGCACTGCGCTGCTTATACCGATGTTGAACGAGCAGAAACTGATGTGGAAGGTTGTTACAAAGTGAATGTTGCCGGCACCATGAATCTCATCCAGGCCTTTCATACAAAGCAACCCAAGTTCGTATTCATATCCAGTACAGGAGTGTATGGAAAAGAAAAGACTCGGCCTTATGTAGAAGGGGATGTGCCCAAGCCGACAACCATCTATCACCAATCCAAACTGGAAGCGGAACAACTGGTTAAACAGCATTGCCATAATTTTTTGATCTTGAGAACTGGATGGCTGTTTGGTGGCCCGGTACATGCCCCTAAAAATTTCATTTACAAGCGCTATCTGGAAGCAAAAGACCAGGCTTTCCTACACAGCAATCCCATTCAAAGGGGAAATCCTACTTTTGTCGATGACGTCGTTCGGCAAATCGAGCTGCTGCTGGAAAAGGACTGTATGGGCTTATACAATTGCGTCAACCAAGGCGATGCTTCCCGTTTAGAATATATTCAGCATATTGTCCAAGCTTTTGGACTTTCCACACAAGTGCTTCCTGTTGAAGGGCGATTTCAAAGAAAGGCCGATGTTTCGGATAACGAAATGGCAGAAAATTTTTACCTCAACTTGATGGGGCTGAATGTCATGCCCCATTTTGAGCAATCCCTGCACACTTATGCCGATAAGGTGAAAGCGCAACTGTCTGCCAGCACTTGAAATACAAGTGCCATCTGATTCCAGTTTCTAATTCAAATTCCAAAAAGCTTTGTCTCCACCAACTCGCAATTTTGGTTTGTATGTTTACCTCGGTATTGAGGTGCGCAATTTTTTGTTCAGTGGACTGGCTCAAGAACTGAATAAGAGAGGGCGTTTATGGATGATTACGCACCAAAACAGCCCGCTACTAGATAAATACTTGTGTGAATTCAATCTGGAGAAAATCCATACGCCGCTTGAAACCTATTTCCAGCTAAAAAGGCATCCCATCGAAGCTTACTTCTTAGCTTCCCGGCATGCCCGATTGCGGGTCAGGGGGGTTGAACTTTTCAACCTTTGGAAAGAAAGCCAAAAAATTCGGGCTAAAGACAGGTGGTTGGGAAGCTGGCCTTTGTATAAAACGCTTCAGACCTTGCATCGCAGAATCACGAGGAAGCACTATTTCCGCCCTGCACTGGCACAAAAAATGAAGGCTGCTGGATTGACCGATATTGTACTTCAATCCTACTTTACACAGCAAAACATGAGTGTGGCCATTACGGCAAAGGCTTTGGGAATTCGGGTTTGGGTAGTCAATTGGAGTTGGAAAGACTTTTATATCAACGAATACATCCCCTTTCAGGCCAATGGATTTTTTACCTGGTCGAAAACGCTGGCCAGTCTGTATCGGCAGTTTAATCGGCATACCCCTGAAAAACGCATCCATGCGATTGGCAATTTGTCGTACGATCAAATGTTCGACTATACCCCCGCAAAACCCATTAGCCACTATGCAGAGAAATACGGTTTTGCAGCAGATGCCGATCTTTTTTTATACACCATGGTTCACCCCAATGTCTATCCGAAAGAAGAAAAAGTCGTACAGTTATTGGGAAAACTGATGCCCCAAGAAGCAGCTTTGGCTAAGGCTGTGCTACTTGTAAAACCCAACCCCATGGATCAGGAAGAAGACCGCTTTCACGAAATAGCAGCAAGGGGAAAAATTGCGGTGCTGGAAAGCGGTTGGGAGTACGACCATCAAGCCAATTTCAATATGATTACAGATCAGGGGCAGGAGGAATGGTTGGATCTGCTTCACTATTGTAAAGCGACCATCAGTGTGCCCTCGACCGTTACCGTTGAGTCCTTGGTTTTTAAAAAGCCCGCCATCAACCCGCTTTACGATGCCCATAATCGCTTATTTGCGGAGTTTGAGCGCTTGTATTTGTCCAGTTTTTACAAAAATGCTCGCGAGAGAAGCGATGTCATACCTTGCCACGACGCATTGGCATGCCTGGCCAGTATGAAAAGCATCATCAGCGGCCAATTGGGCTTTCAAGGAAATATCGATGCCATCATCGCCTCAGAAGGACAAGCATTGCCATTATTTTTAAATGAACTCGATGCAGCCATTTGACGTCATCATTACCACCTACAATCGCCAAGAGAATATTCTGGCTTTTGTCCGTTCCATTTTGCAATGTACCCCTCCCCTGCCCCGGCGCATCATCGTGGTGGATACGTCCAATTTTTACAATGACGAATTAAAAGCCCTGGATCGGGTAACCTATGTTCGATCCAATGAACAACATCAAAACCAACCTTATAAAAGACTGGTAGGCGCTTTGATTGCCGATTCACCAGTCATCGTGTTCTTCGACGACGATCTGGAACTGCTGGATCCTGCTATTTTTACAAAACTAATACCCGCCTTTGAAAAGGCCGATGTCGTAGGTGCCACTATTGGATTAAAAAGGGAGGATCATCAGGCCGACCCTGACAGTATAAAAGCCACCGGATGGGGCAAGCTCTTGTACTGGCTTTCGGGAAAACCCGCTCCAAAACCCGGTAAAATGAGTTTTGCTGGCTTCACCGGGCCGCTGCCGGAAAAAGCCAGTTACACAGAGACCTTGCGCGGCCCGATCATGGCCTTCCGGCGAGATGTATTTTTAAACTGCCCGGATAACAACCTATTGGCTTTGTTCGATAAACGCCTGGTTATTCCAGAAGATAAATTGTTGAGTTTAAAAGCGCAGCAATACGGAAAACTCTGGTATATACCCGATGTGGTACTGCGGCATCCACCCAATGCTAGTACCTATTTCATCAACCAAGCCGACCATACCAAGCGCATGCACTTATCGCGCTATGTGGTCAACAAAGCTTATTGTCAATTCAGAGGTATATCCCCCTCGATTGGAAAACTGCATTTTTGGTATTATTCGTTTTGGCGCTTTATGGCGGCTGTGATGAATCTCGCTCGCCGACCTAACGATCGGAATAAAAAGCACCTAAAAGGGTTGGTGGATGCTTTCAAACTGGCATTATCGCTGGATTGGCAAGCAGCCAGCATCGCTCCAGGCAAAGACTATTTGAAAGATGCCCATCAGGATGCGCTAAAATACAAACCCGACAACCAAATCCATGAATCCCAAGCATAAGCCCTTTATTTTTTTGATTGGCGTAAGAAAAGCAGGCACTACCAGCCTGTTTGAAATGCTGGCTCGGCATCCGCAGATCGGCACCAACTTGTTCAGCAAAGAGCCTCAAATCCTCTGTTTGCCGCAGGAACACCTGGATCGCCAGTTCGACTTGCTCGAGCGCGACTATCCCAGCGATACCAGCCATGTACTGGATGGTTCAACTTTTTATTTGTACAGCAAAAACGCATTAAACGCGATCAAAACCGGCTTTCCCAATTCCAAAATCCTCATTATCCTGCGCGACCCGGCCAAACGCGCTTATTCCGCCTATTGGCATTTGAAAAAAAAGAGCCAAGGTGTTGAAAAAAGAACCTTTGAGGCCTGTATTGATCCGCTTTTGCCCTCTAATGCTAAAGGTATTCATTTCCAGGAAAGACAGGCGTTGCAAGCCGCAAAGGAAAAGGGTCTAATTGCCCCTGATAAAATGGATTATACGGCACTGGAGCAAAAGTATGGGGTGGATTGGCGTCAGATTTTTACTGATCCTTTTTTTCAGTATCACTATATTGGAGAAAGTTGCTACCACCATTACCTACAAAGTTGGCACGACCACTTTGACGAAAGTCAACTGAAAATAGTATTGCTGGAAGAACTTCAAAAAGACACTTCTCGGGTGCTGTTTGAAGTTTTCAACTTTTTGGGCTTAGCCCCTTACGATCAGGTCGAGGCCTCCGCCGCCAATCCAACGATGGCTGCTCAAAGCAGTTTGTCCCGTTTGGCCATAAGAATTTACCAAACTGGTGTGGTTCGTCAACTTTTGCGTATATTTGGCAGCCATAAAAGTCGTATCATTGGCAGACTAAAATCGGGCTTATACTCCAAAGCACCTGAAATGAGCCTGGATGTTTATACAAAAACCCGTACCCTTTTGCAAGCCGAATATGACTACTGGCAACAACATTTGCCTCAAACAAAAGAACTTTGGAAGCAGTAATACCACTGGAACGAAATACTAATGCGGAACTTTTTCCCCGATCCATTCAGGTGCCGCTCAACTGGATGGTGTTTTTTGGCATTTGCCCCATATTGGACTTGCTGGGGGTATCTTTTACCTTCTACATTTTTATCCTTTTAGGGCGCAATTTGCTGATGGAAGGTTATAAGATATTTCAACTGGATAGCTTTTTTGACTTGCTGATTCTAATCATGGCTTCTGCTATGATCATCAGCTATGTATTTGCCAAAGAAACATTTATGCCTATCAATCCGGCCACCGAAATGATGTTTTTGGTGCAGTGTATGTACTGGCTGGTGCTGATCCTTTTCATCAAAACCCACCGACACCGGATCAATTTCTATGAGGTAGCCCAATACATGTGGATGGGCATCACACTGGCCATCCTCCTTTACTATACCATAGGCGGCATGTTTACACAAAATGGATTTGCCTTTATGATGGTATGTGGGGTGCCGATTGCCTTTTATTACCTACTACGGCGATTCAATGTAGCCATAAATGTTTTTTTTGCGGCGGGCTATATCGCAGCCGCATTGATGTCTCAGTCCCGCGCTGGGGCCTTGGTCGTATTTGGCGAGCTTACCCTCATTTTTTCCTTTGCCTTCCCGTTTGTACGCAACCTGATTTTTGCCAGCATACCCGTTTTGCTCTTGTTGATAGGCCTTGGCTTTGCTTCCGGAATTGATGTCGAAAAGACCTTAGGCGAAATTGCTGATGTGGTCGAGCCTTATAACGAAGATCTAGGAGAACTAATCAGAGACCCCATGGCAGTCAATGAAACCGACGCCTCCTGGCAAACCCGCGTATTGATGATGCGGAAAGCTTTGTACATTATCGATCAATACCCCATTACCGGTGCCGGTTTGGGGCGCTTTACAGATTATTGGGCCGATCTGGATATGACTGGCTTGATACTCAAGGGCAGCGAATCGCGATACAATCGAAAATCGGCGCACAACAGCTATGTAATGTTGTTGGGCGAGTTGGGTTTTCTTGGCTTTATCCCATTCATTCTCATACTCTTGACCGTTTTAAGCAGGGCCGTACCTTTATTTTTCTCTTCCTCGTATCCTACCATTGTAGCTTTCGGCGCCGCTTTTGTGGGCATGTGCATCCACATGTGGACGATAGCGGCCATTACAGGTACCATGTCGTGGATGCTACTCGGTATGGTTTATTCCGTCGGACAATTAATGCGTGATCATAGGAAATGAAACTCGGTTTTCACTACCACTTGCCGGGCTATAAGGACGAATCCGGCCATATTCGCACAGCAGCAGCTATCGGCCTGTTCATTGACAGCCTGGCCGCCCATGTTGACGAATTGCACTGCTTCATGTACTCCCCTGTCGGGAAAGAACACCAATGGATCGATTACAGTATCCGGCATACAAATGTACAACTCATAGATGTTGGCCCCCACGTCAGGCTCAGCCAACGATTGACCAACGGCCCTAAAGTGCGCAAAATTATTGCACAGCATGCCGATGACTTTGATTTGCTGCTACTCAGAGCGCCTACTACTTACCTCAGCCATTTTGTAAAAGTATTGGGGCCGGAACGCATCGTTCCTTATTTGGTAGGCAGCTATCAGGAGGACATCCCCTTGCTAAAAGCAAAAGGCATTCGCCGCTGGCTGACCATTCAGTGGATCAAAAACTATGAAAAACTTCAGCGCCAAGTTGCTCGCCAAGCCCCACTAACCTTAACGAATGGCATACCCCTTTTTGAAGCTTATCAAGGAATTGCGCCCCGAATCGCCCTCATCAAATCCACCACGCTTTCTGAAGCTGACTTTTTCACCCGGAATGACACCTGCCTTTCAGCCCCCTTTAAAGCGCTTTATACAGGCCGTTTGGTGCCTTCTAAAGGCTTGGACGATATCTTAGAAGTATGCGCCGAATTGAAACAGGAAGGTTTACCCATCCAATTTCATATAGCGGGATTCACGATGAAAGATTATCCGGATTACGTGGATAAACTCCAGGAAAAAGCCCGTCAGCTCGATTTTGAAAAAGACTTTGTTCATCACGGTCAAAAAAAGGTGGGCGAAGAATTAAATGCCCTTTACCGTTCCTGCGATATGTACGTGTTGGCCTCCAAAGGCGATTTTGAAGGATTTCCCCGAACGCTTTGGGAAGCCATGGCCAATAGCCTGCCCATCGTAGCAGCTCGGGTCAGCTCCATTCCGCATTTTTTGACAGACGGTGAAAGTGCTTTGCTATTTCCTACTAACGATAAAGTGGCGCTAAAGGAAAAAATAAAAGCCATGACTCAAAACCAGGCTTTAAGGCAAAAACTCATCGCCCATGGCCGGGAACTGGCTAAGGATAATACCTTAGAGAGCCAAGGAAAGCAACTGGTGGATTTGCTAAAAGAAATTTCAAGTGCTAAAGCATGAGCCGTATGTACACCATACTCCGATACGACCTGCCCATGTTCCTGGTACTAACCATTAGCAATTATATTCCCGATTTCGTGCGAATGGGCGCCATAAGAGGTGCTTTGGTCCGCCCCTTTTTCAGAAAATGTGGCAAGCGATTGGTAGTTTTCCGCAACGTTCAGATCATCAACCCTTCCTTGATCAGCCTGGGCAACGACGTGGGCCTGGGTTTTTTCTCCAGCATTGAAGCCAGAGAACCTGTTGTGGTTGAAAGCGAAGTCATGCTGGGGCCTTTTGCCAAAATTTCAGCCCTCCAGCAACCTGAAAATCCGGGTAAAGGCGTACACCTCAAATTTGGTTCTTGGTTGGGTGCCAATGCCATTGCCTCATCTGGAACAGTACTAGGCATGGGTGCTATTATTGGGGCTTGTGCCTGCGCTCAAGAGGAAATACCCGATCACGCCTTATTCGTAGCATCAGTACAAACCGAACTGCTAAAAAACGGAGCAAATGGATAGAATTTATACCTTACTCAGATATACACTTCCATTTACAGTAATGCATGCCTTGAGCAATCATTTACCTGATTTGCCGGCTGTGATGCGCTTTCGGGGCATATTACTGCGTCCATTTTTCAAAAAATGCGGCGCCGGGCTTGTGATAGGCCGCAATACCCATATCCTGTACCCATCTAATATCAAATTGGGAGAAAACGTATATATCGGTTATGGCACTTGCATCATGGCCGTTGCTCCCATACAAATAGAAAGCCAGGTGTATTTGGGCGTAGGCACTGTAATTGTGCCGGGCAATCACGGCAAAAAAGGCAATTCTTACCGTTTCGGACAAAGAGAAAGAGCGCCAATCACTATAAAAAAGAATGCCCACATAGGCCCTGGAGCAGTCCTTTTAAAAGGCGTTACGATTGGCGAAAATGCCGAAGTGGCTGCAAATACCCCTGTGGCAAGAGATGTGGAAAATAATGGCCATATTTTTGCCGCTCCTGCCCGATTAATAGAAAAAGAAGCCTGATCGTTTTGAATAACCAGTCCATTTTTCCCAACGTATTCATTGCCGGCGCTCAAAAAGCGGGTACGACCTCTTTGCATTTCTGGCTGGCAAGCCATCCGGAGGTATTTGCTCCGGAGGGTTTAAAGGATTTTCATTTTTTCTCCAAAAACGAGCACTACGAAAAAGGAGCAACACATTTGGATGAATTGTTTCGACCCGGTTACAAAAACCAAAAAGTTGTACTAGACTCCTCGGTCAATTACCTCTATTTCCCTTATGTGGCCGAGCGAATTCACCAATGGATGCCCGATGCCAAGATCATCATTCAACTGAGAAACCCCATCCACCGGGCGCTATCCGCATACCATTTCAATTTCAAGTACGGTATCGAAGAAAACGGCCTTGAAACGGCCTTACGCAAAGAACTACAAACACCTTACAGCGATCGCTACGATCTGGAAAACTTCACTTACCTAGAGCATGGCCTTTACGACAAGCAATTGCGTCGATTCTATGATTTTTTTCCAGAACAACAAGTCATAGTATCTATTTTTGAAGAAGTGCTGCCAAAGAAAGCAGCGTTTATGCAGGAGATTTTTGAGTTTGTAGGCATAGATGCTAGTTTTACGCCTGCTTTTGAACATGCCAACGAAACAGGAAAGGCGCGTTTTAGAAGTATCAATAAATTAGTGACTACAGATAATCCGCTCAAGCAATCTTTGCGCCAGCTATTCAAAATAGACCGCTTACCCCAGCCCATCAAATACCGCATCCGCCAATTGATTCTCAAGGCCAATACCAGTTCCGTAAAAAAGAAGGAAATGTTATCCCAGGAAATGAAATCCTTTTTAGTGGACTATTACTCGGATAGCGTGGCAGAACTGGAAAAACTACTTCAAAAGCCACTGAAACCCCTTTGGACAGAATTTCAATGACCGTCTTATTTATTGGCAACTTTTTATCCCGATCAAAAGGCACACTCAATCCTTCTGAAAAGATAGGCGCTTTGTTGCAAAAGGAAAATATCGGTGTGCTGATGGCCTCCGCTTACACCAACAAGGTCATCCGTTTGTTGGATATCATCCGCAGCATCCTATTTTCCCGCTTCGACATCGGACATGTGGATGTGTTTAGCGGACAGGCTTTTACCATTGCAAGTGTAGCTGCCCGGCTCATCAAATGGCGAGGTAAGCCGCTCATACTCAATTTACACGGTGGGGCCTTACCGGAATATTATCCCAAAGCCAAAGACCGGGTTCGCGCTGCTTTTCTGATGGCCGATCAGCTCTGTACGCCCTCCATGTACTTGAAAAATTATTTTGAAAAAGAAGGTTTTGATATACAATACCTACCCAATTTTATCGAACTGGAGCAATTTCCATATACCCCACATCAAGTTCCTTCTGAGCCGCTGAAATTGTTGTGGGTTCGGGCTTTTATTCACATCTACAACCCCAAGCTCCCCATTGAGATGGTACGCATCTTGGCCGAAAAAGGCCATTCCATTCAGCTAACCATGGTAGGCCCTGACAAAGGCATGATGGCCGAATGTAAAGCATTGATCAGTCGCTATCATTTGGAAAAACACATCACCATCACGGGAAAAATCCCCAACCACGAGTTGTCTCGGTATTACCAAGACAGCGATTTGTTTATCAATACCACATCCTACGAGAGTTTTGGAGTTTGCGTATTGGAAGCCGCTGCTTCCGGGTTGCCCGTCATCAGCAGCCGGGTGGGAGAAATTCCTTACTTGTGGGAAGACGGCCAAACGATTCTTTTAACAGATGCTATATCGTCCGAAGCATTTGCAGAAAAAGTGGAACAGGTGATTAAACAACCCGACATGTTGAAAACGATTGCTCAACATGCCTTCGAGCGTTCGCAGGCCTTCTCCTGGGCTAATTTAAAGCCGCAATGGCTATCGTTATTAAAAACCAGCGCTTGAACCGATCATGAATTTTTTCAATCTATCTATGTCGCTAAAAGGCTTTCCCCTGCGGGAAGCTCAAACGCGCATAGCCGAATTGCTGGCTTTCCCGGAAAAAGACTTGCAAAAATGGCAGAACGACCAAAAATGGGCGATTGCCAAATACCACTTGCAATACAACCCCATTTATCGGCAAAAGCTACAGGGGCAGTTACCTCAACACTGGGATCAGCTCCCCGTCATTAAAAAGGCCGACTTTTTTCAGCCTATGGAGCAACTCCTGGCGTCCGACTATTCGCCCGATACGGTTTACCTCAGTAAAACTTCCGGCTCTTCCGGCAAGCCCTTGCTCTACGCCAAAGACAAATACTGCCACGCCCTAACTTGGGCGCGCATTTTGGCAGCTTATCAGGAGCACGGCATTGAATACGGTTCATCTTTCCAAGCCAGGTTTTATGCCATTCCAATGGAGCAACCTGCTTATCAAGTAGAACGCATAAAAGACTGGCTATCTTCTCGTTATCGCTTTGTAATTCACAACATGGAGGATGCCGTATTGGAAAAATACCTCAATCGATTCAGCCGCAGCCGCTTCGATTATGTGTATGGCTATACCAATTCTATCGCACTTTTTGCCCAGTTTTTGAAGCGCAAAAACCTTGTTTTGAAAAAGCAGTGTCCCAGTATCCGCTGCTGCATCGTCACCTCTGAAGTATGTACTCCTTCCGACCGCGAATTGATTGAAACCTGGTTGGGCGTACCCGTGGTGAACGAATACGGCGCCTCCGAACTGGATTTGATCGCATTCCAAAATCCAAAGGGGGAATGGCAATTAAACCGGGAGACCCTTTATGTTGAAATACTAGATGACCATGACCAACCCTTGCCTGATGGAGCTACTGGGCGTATTGTAGTAACGGCGCTTTTCAATCAGGCCATGCCTTTCATACGATACGAATTGGGCGACAGGGGGGCCATTACAGCAAATGGCCGTCTGCTGGATCGGCTGGAAGGGCGGCTCAATGATGTTGTCAAATTGCCGAGTGGCAAATTGGTACCTGGTTTTACTCTATACTACATTACCAAGGCCATGATGAAAGATATACCCGGCTTCCGGGAATACAACATCAAACAAACAGCACTTGATTGCATTGAATACGATATTGTTTGCGATCAGCCTTTGAATGACAAGCACAAGAAAAAAATCGAGGAGCTAACGTTTCAGTACCTCGAACCCAATATTCGGGTGCTGATCCGCGAAGTGGCACTTATAGAACGCGGGGTCAACGGCAAAATGAAGCATTTTCAGTCGTTGATCTAATGGCCCTCGAACTCAACTACCCAACAAACACTACATGCTGCTCTTCATAGCCGGATACATGCATTCAGGCACGACCCTTTTGCTGAAAGCATTGGGAAAGCACAGCCAGATACATAGCTTGCCTGCTGAAACCCGGTTTATAGAACTCCTCGAGCAATACCGCCAGCAATACAACTTGCAGGAAGAGAATCAAAAAAAGGCTTTTGTAAAACGGGTACAATCCAGTATTTTGGTCGGCACCAATTTGGCAAAAAACCAACAATTACTGCCCGAGCATGTTCGCTTGCGCTTCGAACAAGCAGAAAAACACGCTGTCGAAACAGACCTAAGAGCCGAAACGCATAGTCAAATATTCCAACTCCTGGCAGAACATCATGCGGCGGAGGCCGACAAGGCAATTGCTTTAGAAAAAACGCCTTCCAATATCTTTTTTTTAAAAAAAATAAGCCATACCTGGCCAGACGCAAAAATCATCGTCATAACCCGCGATATTCGACAAGTACTGTTATCCAAAAAAATACGTACCGAAACCGTCGGCTCCGGGCGCTACAAAGAAGGCCAATTGGCCTATAAAAAGCTAGAAAAGGATTACAGCTTTTTTCTGGATGGGTATTCCTGGAAAACAGGCGTGCGCGAATTGATGGCCAACGCTTCTCATCCTAACCTTATCTCCATCACTTATGAAAGCCTGGTAGCTGCACCAGAAGCACAACTGACCACCATTTGTCATTTTTTAGGACTTACCTACGAAAATCACATGCTGGATGTAGGCAACCGCAACGCCGCTGATCCGAGCAAAGCAGGCAACAAAGCGGGCAGCGGCATACAAAGCGATGCAATTTCCAATTGGCAACAAAAACTCAGCAAAGCTCAAATCGCGTTTTTGCAACGCTTTTGCCAACAAGAACTTCAATACCTGAACTACCCAATCATCCAGATTTCGTTCTCTCATCGAATTGCTGGCTTGTGGTATTACATTCTGGCGCCCTTCGACCTCGCCAGAAGAGCCTGGAAGCGTTCTCGTTTGTTGAGTCGGGCGAACTTTTGGAGGCGCATGAAGAACTATTTGGGACGTCCGTAGCGTTAAAAAAGAGAATGTTTACTGACAAGTTTCAAATACAAAACCTCAAGATGTCCAATTTATTCCTATTCATCGGTCTTTTGATAAATACCCTTTCTTATCAGGGCATTCCAACTTCTGAGTATCAACCTAGCATCCAACCCGAATCTTCTGCGCTTCACAACATTTCATCCATCGGGCAGATAGGCTGGCCTGATAAAGGCGAGTTCAAAAACATAGGCCCGTTACTGGCCAGCGCCGCCATGTCGGAGATTGGTGTATTTGATGATAAAAATGGCGATACCCGCGCTATTGTTTTTTACAGGCCTACCGAGGAAGAAGCCGGGCAAATCGCCCTATTCAACCTAAGTAAAAAAACAGGGAAATTTCTGCTGGGCAGCTATGGCAAAATGCACGATCCCGTTTACCACGAAGAACTCCACAAGGTTTATATCCCTTCTGGAAACCCGGGATTTCTCACTGAAGTCGATCTCAGTACGGAAACCAGTAAGGTGCTTTCGATTCAAAACACCAAAGAAGTCTTGTTGAGCGAGAATATGCGGGCCGTAAAAACGGGTTTTTTGGTTCCTGACAAAGGGGTACAAGCTGTAGCTGTGGGCAGCGATGGCCATGTTTACCTCGGCGAAGGCATTTTAGGACACATTCAAGAATACGACCCCTACAAAGGAGAAATGCGGAGCTATGGAATCGTGGACGATCCGGGTGCTAACCCGCTTTTGACCCAAATCACGCTCGATGGCAGCAAAAAAGAACTCGAAGCGGAAGTCATCAATCCGGCACTCCAAACGATCAGTCCAAGCGACTACGAGGTCGTTTTGCTAAACACTAAAAATCAAAAAGAAACAACTGCCGTTTTAAGCGGTGAAAAGTTTTATTACAATACGACTATTACAGTCACGCTCAGCTACACTGGCGCAGCAACAGACTACAGCTTGATCCTCAGAGAAAAAAAAGGGAAGCAAATCCTGGATCGCCTAGAACTGGGCTTGTTATCGGGTGCAAACAGCAATACTGCCCAAACTTATACCCGTTTTCGCAACAGCATCGGTGGCATAAAAGAAAAATTGGATGCCTCAACAGCAGCCAGTGTTTATCGCTATGAATGGCTGGGTACAGGGAATAAAAAAGTACAAGGCACCAACAACAGCAACCAAAAGTTCAAACACTACCGCTATGTCTATGCCATCGGCGGCGATGCCGATTACATATACGGCACGGTTAGAAATCAAGCCTTCTGGTATATTGTCGTCATTAACAAAAAGACCCTGGAACAAACTTTACATTGGAAGTATTCTACCATGACCTGCGCCGTCCGTAAAGCCGTTGATAAAAAAGGGAAGGTTCATTGGATCGCACAAAAAGGAGGACAGCGTTTTTTACTGGAAGGCAAGAACCTTAAAGCACTGAATGCCAATGAAGTAAGCCAATACACTTTATTGGACAATAATTCCAACATCACCACAGACCGCGATTTCATTCCGGTTTATTTCCCCTACGAAATAGAATACTCCAGCCTTACGCCTGCCAATGGGCAGGTTACGCTAAAATACAAGCCTGAAAACGCCAAAAGTTGGCAGCAAATCAGCATCGACGGCGCGGCCACCTCCCCACTCGATCTCAAGGGAATATTTCCAGTAAGTAGCGAACAACTCATGGGCTATTTTGAAGATTATTATCCCTTGCTGGAAACCAATCTCAAAACACACAACTCGGTAGGAACCACTATCATGGCCTATTACGACCACCTGTTGTACGATGAAAATCGCTTATTCCTCTGCGGTTACCCCAAATCGCTGGTGGAATACGAGCTCCATGCGCCCTGGACCGTAGAATCCAAACGTCCAAGCGAAAGCACCAATCCCCGGCTAATCAAACTCATCAATGCCAAGCACATCACCAATCTGGCACGATCAGAAAAAGGCTGGGTATATGTCATCGGTCGCCACAATAGAGATGGCAAAATCGGCGCTGAACTGGCTTGGATTCATCCCGACAATAACCGAAGTGGCCGCTTTACCGATACAGAAAGTTTGACCTTGAGCAACTACGGCTTACAGGATATGAAAACGGTGAGCAGCAACGGCAAAGAATACCTGGTATTGTTGCTCAAGCACCTACTGGACAAGGAAGAGGCCATCGCCCTTTTCGATGTGAGCAATCACAATGGGCAGGCAATGAAACCTATCACCGTTTTTACCATGCAAAAGGATCGGAGTGCTTTGAAACAAATAGCGGGTAGCGACCAAAATGGCATTTACATCGCTTCTGAAAATGAATTGTTTGTATTTGACCCTCAAAGCAAAAAAATTAAAACGGATTTGGTTTTGCCAAAAGGCAGTAAAATTACCACAATGACGGAACCTGACCCGGTGCACAATACCCGATCCATTGCTTATTTCTTTATTGAAACGGACAGTGGTGGTACCATGCTCTACAGCCTCACAAAGCATCAAAAAGCAACGCCATTGACCGATGATTTGGGAAAAGGGAAAAGCCGTAGGATTACCTGCTGGAATGACCAACTCATCCTGTACAACGGCAATAATTCGATTACACCATACATCAGCGCCGATGGTCGGGAGGTGTTCAGCCCTTCCAACATCGAGCTATTCCATCCTAATTGAAAACACTGCTTTTAACGGGTGCCAATGGCTTTCTGGGTCAGGAAATTCAGACCTGTCTGAAGGATGAGTTCCAAATCATCACTTTGGGGCGCAGCCCTGAAAGCACGGTTATTTGTGATTTGGCCAAGCAAGTACCAGCTATTCCATTAGCGATAGATATTGTGGTTCATTGCGCTGGAAAAGCACATATAGTACCCCGTTCCTCATCAGAAAAAGAGGATTTTTTCAAGGTCAATACAGCAGGAACCCAGCATTTACTGAAAGGGCTAGAGCAATTGCCCCGTTTGCCCGAACAAATCATATTCATCAGCACCGTAGCCGTTTATGGTCTGGATAGCGGTGAATTGATCACCGAGGAAGCCCCTCTGCTAGGGGAATCTCCTTATGCCAAAAGCAAAATAGCAGCAGAAAAAGAGCTCCTGGATTGGGGACATCGGCACCAGGTTTCCGTACTCATTCTGCGCCCACCTTTGATTGTTGGAAAAAATGCGCCCGGCAATCTGGCCGCCTTGAGAAATGCCATTCAAAAAGGCTACTACGTGCGCATTGCTTGCAATGAGGCCCGCAAAAGCGTGGTTTTGGCGAGCGATATTGCCCAACTCATTCCAAAGGTTAGAGGTAAGTCCGGGGTTTACAACCTGAGTGATGGGGTGCATCCGAAATTCAGCGCCATCGAAGATCAAGTGGCGAAAGAGTTAAAAAAGCCCATCCGATGGAGCATTCCACTGTGGGTTTTGAAAACAGCAGCGCGTTTGGGCGGCTTCTTACCCGGTTTTCCACTAAATACCGCTCGTCTCGATAAAATGACCAATTCCCTGACTTTTAGCGATGCCTTAGCCAGAAAAGAACTGGGATGGCAACCAAAAGGGGTATGATCCAATCGGTAAGCAACCAAAAGAAGTTTATATTTGTTGCATAAAGATATAAGACTAAAGCTGATGGAAAATTTAGAAGTAACAAAATTAATGCGGCTTATTACGCCTTTGAGCCTTGAACTCAAATTAGAAGTTCTTTCTAAAATTTCAGATAATATCAAGGCCAGTTTAAAAGGAATTGATAGCCGTACACTTTTTTCAAGCTCCGCTTGAGAAAAAAACGGCGAAGTT
>CALMIR010000007.1 GCA_937864265.1 uncultured Saprospirales bacterium
GTGTGGTGGGCTGCAACACTAAGATCACGAAGAAAGTCCCGTCCGACCGGATCGTTCCGCCTGGACGTAGTCCATTCGGACAGGCCGGGCGAGAAGGCACTAAGAGGGTGTGGGTGAGTGAGCGTGAGGGTGTGTTGGGTGTGAGTGTGGGCATGTCTAGGCTTGGCCAAAAAGCCTAGCTTCAAGCTCTGCCGTCAATTCCTCAAATTGGATAAGCGTGAGGTTATAATCAAGATAAAAATTTTTCAAACAATACAGAAAAACTGCGGCTATGTATAGACGCTCTGCTCCTCGGTTTATTTTTGGTTTTGTGCTGATGATGGCACTCGTGATGGCGGCTGCCGTGATGTGGCTGTGGAATGCCATTTTGCCCGATGTGCTAGGGGTAAAATCGATTACCTATCTACAAGCGCTGGGTTTATTGGCGTTGAGCCGAATATTGTTTGGCAATTATGGCTGGCAAAAAGGGGGCAAGCCCCACATGCCCCATAAACGTGCCTGGCGCGATAAATGGATGCACCTGACACCTGAGGAAAAAATACGCATGCGGGAGGCTTGGCGGGAGCGTTGTCAAAAGAAAGGCGACGCCAATTGAAATAAAATCGGCTCAACAAGGATTATTTCCGCTACATAATTTAATTTTGTGCCTCATTTTAAAATAGCACAAAAGATGTACCGGACTCACCATTGCGGCGAATTAAGACTGACAGATACGGGCAAAGAAGTTACCCTCAGCGGATGGGTGCAAACCGTTCGCGATAAGGGATTTATGATGTGGATCGACCTGCGGGATCGCTATGGTGTTACCCAGTTGTTGTTCAACGAGGAGGTTTCCAGTAAGGAATTGCTGGAAAAAGCCAGGACCTTGGGCCGTGAGTTCGTCATCAAAGTATCGGGCAAGGTCATTGAGCGGGTGGCCAAAAATGATAAAATCCCGACTGGGGAAATAGAAATTCAGGTTGCCAGCTTAGATGTTCTCAATGCTTCTAAGGTACCACCTTTTACCATCGAAGACGATAGCGACGGCGGGGACGACCTGCGAATGAAATACCGCTACCTGGATTTGCGCCGCAAACCCGTACAGCAAAATATCATTTTCCGCAGCAATCTGGCCATCGAAGCCAGAAAATACCTGTCGGGAAAGGGCTTTATAGAGGTGGAAACGCCTTTTCTCATTAAAAGCACACCGGAGGGCGCCCGCGATTTCGTGGTACCCAGCCGGATGAATCCGGGGCAATTCTACGCCCTACCCCAATCGCCTCAAACCTTCAAGCAGATCTTGATGGTGGCGGGGATGGATAAGTATTTCCAAATTGTGAAATGCTTCCGCGATGAGGATTTAAGGGCCGACCGTCAGCCGGAATTTACACAGATAGACTGCGAAATGGCATTCATCACTCAGGATGAGATTCTGGCTACTTTTGAAGGGCTTACCAAGCATTTGTTCCAGCAATTGAAAGGCATCACACTGCCCGATTTTCCCAAAATGTCTTACGACGAAGCCATGCTCCGTTTTGGCTCAGATAAGCCCGACCTGCGCTTTGGCATGGAGTTTACAGAACTGACCGACTTGGCGCAGGGCAAGGACTTTGTGGTGTTCGACAGTGCGGAATTGGTAGTAGGAATTTGCGCGGAAGGCCAGGCAGAATATACCCGCAAGCAAATTGACCAACTGACGGAGTGGGTCAAACGCCCGCAGATTGGAGCGAAGGGCTTGGTTTATGTAAAATACGGCGCCGATGGCACCCTGAAGTCTTCGGTGGATAAGTTCTTTTCAGAAGAAGATTTGAAAAAATGGGCGGATAAAATGGGCGCAAAACCCGGTGATTTGATGCTCATTTTGGCTGGAGAAACAGAAAAAACCCGGAAGCAACTCAATGAATTGCGTCTGGAAATGGGTCGCCAATTGGGGTTGATGCAACCCGGCGATTTCAAACCGCTATGGGTAGTGGATTTTCCGTTATTGGAATGGGATGAAGAATCGGGGCGCTTTTTCGCTATGCACCACCCTTTTACCTCTCCTAAAAAAGAGGATGTCGCAAAAATGATGGACAAAGGCTTGGATGTCGAAGCGGGAAAATCCCTGCGGGCCGATGCGTATGACCTGGTGTTGAACGGCGTAGAGATAGGTGGCGGTTCCATACGTATCCACGATCGCACTTTGCAGTCGCGCAATTTTGAATTACTGGGCTTTACGCCCGAACAAGCGGAGGCGCAGTTTGGCTTTTTACTCGGCGCCTTTGAATACGGAGCCCCACCGCACGGGGGTATTGCGTTTGGCTTCGACCGCCTTTGTGCAGTGATGAATGGGCAGAATTCTATCCGCGATTTTATCGCTTTCCCGAAAAACAATATGGGCCGCGATATGATGATTGATGCACCTTCGCCCATCGAGCAAGCACAATTGGATGAGTTGTTTTTAAACTCTACTTTTGTAAAAGAATAGTGCCCAATTTGAGTGAATTGGTCAAATTCAGTTGCTATTCATTATGAGAAATCAGGCTGCGGTTATGGGCTGATAGGAATACCCTTTTAACACCGCTCATACCCCTTCCGTCAACCACTCTTCTATCTGCTTGGTCGCCGAAGAAAAGTTGGCTCCTACGGCCACGATTTTCTTTTCGGAATCGGCGTAGGGCTTCAGGTAGCCCTTGTCGTGAATCTGTTGAAGCGCTTCGGCAGCAGATTTATCCAATGTGAACTCAAAGGCATAAATGTGGTCAGCAGTCTCCACGAGGGCATCACAGCGGCCACGGGCAGTATGTACTTCTGAACGGATGTAGGTACCTAGCAGGCTAAAAGTCAGGTGGATAAGCGCATGAAAGAAATGCTCATCTTCCTTGTGCCACAAGTCGTAAGGGATACCTGCTAATGTGGCATTGAGTATCTCGAATACCTCGTTCAGGTCTTGATGTCGCAGGGCATCGCGCAGGTTGACGACGCGCACTTGTGGGTCTTCGAGCGGGAAGTTGAGGTAATCCGTCAGCAGATTCTGCTCCAGCGACTGGCGCACTTCCATATTGGGGTAGTCTAAGGTGTAGAGGCGGTCTTCTGGTACGTACTCGACGATGGTGAGATAGCCTGTCTGGAACAGCACCGTGATTGGGTTCAGTTGTGCCACATCGAATGCGGTGAGCTTGTTCTCTGTAACGCGGATGCGCTGCACGTTGTAGTAACGGTGTTTTTTCATTTCGCGTACCAGAAAAGTTGGCGTCCCTGTCTCGAACCAGAAGTTTTGGAGTTGCCCGGAACTCAGAAAACGGAACAGGGAAAAAGGGTTATATACCCGCTCATCGCCCCCCCAACTATAGCCGTTGTACCAGCGTTTGACTTGTTCTTTGTCGTACTGTGCCAACGGCTCGGCAAATACCGTCTCCAATTCCAATTGCGTGATACCCAACAGCGTGTAAGCCAAAGGGTCAATCATCAAGTTGGTCAAATGGTTCAAATCCGAAAAAATACTCACTTTACTGAATGCGGATACTCCGGTGATGAAGATTGTTTCCAACAGCGCATCACTGTCTTTTAGGATAGAGTAGAAGGATTTGAGTATATCGCGGTTGGCTTCGGCTTGCGGCACGTCGTCCAGGAAGTCGATGATGGGCTTATCGTACTCGTCCACGAGGAGGACGACTTTTTGGCGGTCTGCCATTTTTAAAATCAGCTCACCGAAATTGTCTTTGAGCGTGTCGGTTTCCAAGGAAAAGCCATTTTCCTTAGCTATCTTTTGTAGCTCATCGATCAATGCCTTGTCAAGTCCTTTTTTCTTGTAGTCCATTTTAGCGAACTTCAACCAAACCACCGGCCGTTTGTTCGCTTCCCAATCCCATTGGTCGTATATCCAAAGCCCCTCGAACAGTTCCTTGGCACCGCAGTAGAGTTCGTTCATAGTGGACAGCATCAGCGACTTTCCAAAACGGCGCGGGCGCGAGAGGAAGAAGTACTTCCCATTATCCAATACGCGGTGGATATGTAGCGTCTTGTCCACATAAACATAACCGCCTGTACGGATTTCGCGGAAGTCTTGTATGCCGATGGGGTATTTCATGATGGCAAATATAGCAAATTCCAGGTAAGAACCACGAGTGAAAACTTGTGTACAAACCTTATGCGGATCAACTTATAAGGTATAACGCGTGGCGATTTTACGCTGGAAAACTAAAAATGCCCAATGGCACTAGGCGATTCGCCAACCATTTTCTACCGGCTTATCGGGCACCAACAAGGTCACATCTTGATCGGTGCCCAGCACGCCTAGCAACAGAAATTCGCTCTTGATATTGGCTATTTGCTTGGGTGGAAAATTGAGGACGGCGATGATTTGCTTGCCGATCAACTCTTCCGGCACATATCGCTTGGTAATCTGAGCGGAAGTTTTGCGCAGACCAAATTCGCCAAAATCGGCTATTATTTTATAGGCGGGTTTACGGGCTTCCTCAAAAATGCAGGCTTCAATAATCGTGCCCACGCGCATTTCAACCCGCTCAAATTCGGCCCAGCTTAGGTGGTTTTCAGGGCTAGCTGGCATGGCTAGTGGCGCTTAGTTTGCGCTCCTCTTCAGATAGAAAACCATACTTTATTGAGGAAGCAGCTATGTTGTATTTTTGAAAATCTGAAGTAAAATCATAGTCAACCCCCCGGTGCCAGATCCAAAGCTGCTCATTCTGTACTTCCCAGTGTAGGAGGGTTTTATGAATGAATTTCTTGCCTTGCCATCCTTGCAATAGGAGGATCAGATGACCCGATGCAGCATCACAGACAAGTATAAGATTCAAATTTCGTCCAATCCGTTCTCTGACCCGAATGAACTCATTTAATAGGTCAGATGCTTTTTGTAACAAATTCATAGTTGTCTAGATTTAGCCCCTCCATTTATTTATTTTTAACTCAAACTCATCTCCCAGCCCATCTGCCGGATGCCAAAACACCTGTTCAAAGTCGCGGACACGGTTATCTTCGACGACCACTCCTTCCAGCTCCAGCAGCTCTTGCATCCGTCCCGGATACGCAAAATGATGGCGGCCACTCAATTCCCCTTTTCGGTTGACTACCCGATGGGCGGGCAATTGATCCATAGCGATGCTTTGGTTCAAAGCCCAGCCTACCATACGCGCAGCACCCAACGCCAGGTAATCGGCGATGGTCCCGTAGGTAGTTACCCGACCAGGAGGAATCTCTCTGGTAACGGCAAAAACCCAATCGTAGTAGGTAGGCTGTGGTTTTTCCATTTTGTAGTGTTCAAAAAGTTACTTTACAACTTTATCTACCCTTTTGCAGCGTGTTTTTCTTCCAGCTTTTTGAAAAAAGTCTCCTCCCGTTGTACTTCCTCCAACCGGGCTTCCAACTCGTGCAAGCCTTCGCGGATCATTTTAGCAAAATGCCCGATATCTGGCATAATGCTGCCACAGGAAGTCGCACAAATGGATAGCGTACCCGCATAGCTGAATACGACAATCATCAGGCCAATGCCTTCAAAAAGAACGCCCAGCCCATACTGATTTAGAATGCGAAACCCATTCATATACAGCGGAATCGGCGGCCCGGGTACATTGGTGATGATGACGTTGAAAAAAGGGCGGTGCAGATTAGATAAGCCCATCTGGGTGTAAAAACGGGTAGCCATTGCGCCTACCTCCGTAGGGATCAGCTCTACAATCTGATCGACGGGCGTAGCTTTGCTAAAGTTTTTGGCTCCCTGCGTATTTTCATACACCTTGAGCAGGCGTTCGTAGGGGTCTTCGATATCTGTGCCCAGCGCGACCAACATGCCCGATATGCGGTTGCCCATGGTGCCGTTTTCTGCCTCCGAGCGGACAGAGATGGGCGCCATCGCTACCAAAGGTTTTTCGGGCAGTTCTTCTTTTTCCAGTAAATATTTTCGGAGGGCAGCCCCGCAAATGGCCAACACAACATCATTCACCTTACACCCAACGGCATCCTTGATTTTCTTAATTTCCTTCAAGGGAATGTCCACGGCACCAAACGTCTTGTCCGGAGTGACTGGCTTATTGAGGATGGTTTTGGGTGCCGTCATCACCATAGGAGGTGTAGGCAGCGAGCTGTTGATGCTTTCCCACGCTACTTCCAGGGCGTTGGTGGCGGTAGATTTCAGGATGTTGAAAATCTTACCTGGCGCTTCCGTCGTACCTGTGTAGCTTTTTCCGATTAACTCTCTGTAAGAAGGCAATGGCTTTGGATTCCAAGCTTCTTTTGGCGGTGCAATGCTACTCACCTGCGAGCTAAAATCCAGTATGGTCGCCATAATCTCGGCGCCCGACATACCATCAATATTGGCGTGGTGGGCGATCATCAAAGCCGCAAAGGCATTGGGTGGCAAACCTTCGATATCATCCAAGCCAGTAATGAAAACCATTTTCCACATCGGCCGGGTGCGATCCATGGTTGGATTGTAAAACTGAGAGGCCAGATTGACCAATGCTCGAATAGAGGCTGGTTTCGGTAAAGCCACATGTAGCATGTGGTTATCCAGGTTGAAAAAAGGGTCTTCTACCCAAAAAGGGCGGCCTAAATTCAAAGGCACTTCGACCATACGACGCCTGAAAACAGGAGATAAATGCAGGCGTTGTTGCATGAATGATTTGAACTCATCGAAATCAAAGGCCTTCTCCGGGGCGTCTGGTGCAAATATGAAAAGCGAACCGACATGCATGGGCATCCGATTGTTTTCCAAATGCAAAAACCAGGTATCTAAAGCCGATAATTGTTGCATAGCGGCAGCGCTTGTAGGTTTGTTAAATATAGTTTTGAAGCTTGAGTGCCAGCCCCATATCGCCTTCGACTTTTACTTTGCCCAGCATCAATGCCATGGTAGCGCTCAGCTTCTTGGTTTTCAACTTTTCGTAAGTTTCCATCTTCATTTTCAGGGCGCATTGGGCTTCGCCGTCTTCATTGGTAACAATGGTGGTGTCGCCCGATCCATCCACATGGATAATGCCCCCTTCGTGGAAAACAAATTTGAATGCCGCGCCAATCGGTTCTACCCGGTCGGAAATATCGCGGATGTCTTTTGTGATTTCTTCTAAGGTCATGTTCAACAGATTAAAAGGATAATTGGAAAAAATAGTTATTGACAAACAGGTTTTATCGGTTTCGGCCATAAGATTCATGGCTGGATACCCAGTCGCTGGAAGAAATAGCCGAGGCCAGGGATAGCTCGCCCGCTAATACGACACCCGCGACAATCTCCGCAAATTTATGCACTTTTCCCCTGCCGTAGCAATCCAATATTTCCAGAGACTCTTTTTGGGTAGCCAAACCCGTGCCGCCACCATAAGTTGCTACAATCAAAGATGGAATGGTGATGGAGATGTATAAATCATCTTCCGGGGTCAGCTCAGAATGGATAATCCCAGCTGAGGATTCCGAAACATTGGCTACGTCTTGCCCCGTGGCGATGAACATGGCCGTAATGCCATTGGCTGAATGCAGGCCGTTGTTGTTGGCACCCGATAGGATAGCACCAACATTTGCCACTTGTCCGTGGTAAACCAATTGCTTGGGATCGACCCGCATGACCTCCAACAGCACGTCGCGCTTGATGACACATTCTGCCGTTACCCGCTTACCCCGGGTGTGCATGATGTTAACTTGGGACGCTTTTTTGTCGGTAGCCAAATTGGACTCCAGGTAGAAGTGCACAATCGGGTAGTCTTTGTAGTGGTCTAAAATCCAGCTACAGGCGGCGAAAGTAGCGCGGCCTACCATATTTTGTCCGGCGGCATCGCCTGTAGTGTAGTTGAAACGCAGGTAGGCAAATTTACTGGCCAGGTAGCAGTCCACGTATTTCAGTTTGCCTATACTGGTCGTTGCCTCGGCTTCTGCCGCAATTTTATCGGTGTTGTCTTGCACCCATTTGACAAATTCGCGGGCAGCCAGGGCGTTGTGGAAGGTAAAAACCGGCGCGCGTTGCATGGCATCGTCCTGCACGGTGCAGATAGCCCCCCCGCAAAGGTTCAACAACTTAATGCCCCTGTTGTACGAAGCAACCAGCGTACCTTCCGTGGTAGCCATAGGGATGATGAAGTCGCCTTTGGCATGCTCGCCGTTGATTTTGATGGGGCCGGCCAATCCAATAGGAATTTGTGCTACGCCTACAAAATGTTCACAATTGCCTTGTGTAATGTGTGGATCGAAAGAGTAGTGAGAAATATGTTCCAATTTGTTCTGAGCGAACCCCTCGATGAAATGCTGTCGGGTTTTGATGATTTCGGGGGAATAGTCATCGTCTTCATTTCGGGGAATTTTGATGACGTCCGGCTTTTTATCCGTAATAGAGCCGTCCACTTTTAAGGTCAACTTGCCAAAGGGCTTGGCCCGAAATTGCACCTCAATGGCGTGCTTGCCGTTGGGCAGCGGCGGGATCGGGCAAACAACATCAAAGCTGCGGCGCAGCGGAAAATCAATGGGCTGGCCACTATTTAATTCCAATGGCGCGATGAGTTCACCATGTCCGAAGTCGAGGAGCATGTCTTTAAGCGGAATTTCCGTTCCGCTGAGGGAAACTGAAATCACTTCCACTAGGGAGGCATCACTTAGGCGGTTTTTGATGGAAAAACGCACTTGCCCGTTTTCATTTCTAAGGCTGCCAAAAGTGTATAATTGTTTGAGTACCAGGCTGGGAACAAACATGTCGTTAATAATTGGGTTTTATTGAACAATCGGCGGTCAGAGCCAATACCTATCTGAAGTGCTTTGCCAGTCGGCAAAATGCACTTCCTTCGGCCTAAGGTAAATAAAAATAAGCATACGGAAGGTAAAACTTGAAATAAGCAGGGGCAACCTGTCATATCAAGCTGCCCCTATTTTCTATATAAGAGAAATACAGTGTTTTAATTGGCTTCAGCTTTGCTGGTACGGCCTTTAGCTGTCTTTTTACCTTCTTCTCCGTCCTTAGTTGTTTCCAATTCCTTGGAGAGCAGCCCCACCTTGATTTCCAGCGATTTGATGCGTTTTTCCAAGCTCTTGATGGCGTCTGCAGTAGGGAGGTTCAATTTTTCCATCGCTACAGCTACCACGTTGTTGATGCCCGCTTCAAATTCTTCGCGCTTGGTTTCCAGGTTTTTCTGCAAGTTGCTAACGACTTTCTGTCCTTCATCTTCCGACAGCTTGCCTTTGTTAACCAGTTCGTCAATTCCTTTCTTGATGGACTCAGATGTATTGGTTACCAAGCCCACTCCAGTGTACAGTACTTTTTTAAACAGATCTTCCATTTTCGGTACGTTTTATCGTGTAAAGAATAAAATTTCATGTCTTTCGACGATGCAAAGTTACATGGTATTTAATCGATTTAGCAACATGATTTTTAATTTTTCAGAAAAAATTATTTTTTGGCTATTTATTTTTTATAATTTTAAAATATTTGTCTTCTATGTTTTTTTTGATATTCTTATTGGTAATTAATAAAAATTTCTTAAAATCAAGATTAAAAATAATTTAACACAATTTTAACTTTTAATCATTTTAAGTTAATTTTTTTAACTTAAATAACCAAATCATATTTTGGAAACCCTTGAAAGTGGTATGAATGGCATGAATTTTTTGAATAAATTTCAAACCTGCGCTTCCTGCAGCGGTGGAATCCACAACTGCTTATTTGAACGTGCGGATGAATTTTTTCCTTGACTAAATGAGCGCGGGTTAGCATGGTTTCTTTAAGTTTTCCTAATTTTATTGGCTCAAAACCAAAAATAATGCGATATGCCTTTAACCAAACCGTTGAACCTTCAAAAATGGGTGGATGAACACCGCGACTTATTGAAACCCCCGGTCGGCAATCAAGCTGTTTACAAAGGAAACGATGACTACATCGTGATGGTTGTAGGCGGTCCTAATGGCCGTAAAGACTACCACTGGGAAGAAGGAGAAGAGCTCTTCTTTCAAATAGAAGGCGACATTACCTTAAAAATCATTAACGAAGAAGGCCAACCGCAAGATATTCCCATCCGAGAGGGGGACATGTTTTTGCTGCCGCCGCGTATTCCGCATTCCCCACAGCGCCCGGCCAATACCATAGGCCTCGTCATTGAACGTTATCGAAGGGAAGGGGAAATGGATAAACTGATGTGGTTTTGCGAAAACTGCCACGAACAACTTCACGAGGAAGTGTTCCCCTTGGAAGATATAGTCAATCAGCTGAAAATAGCGATTACTAAATTTATGGATTCCGAAGAATTGCGCACTTGCCGCCACTGTGGCAGTGTGATGCAGAAAGTATAGCATAGCGACTGCTTGACATGAAAAAAACCTATTTCGCTTCAGATTTTCACCTGGGCATTGACGCTCGTTTGAGTAGCCAAGACAGGGAGAGGCAGATTGTGCGTTGGTTGGATCGTATTTCTTCTGAGGCAGAAGCGCTATATCTGGTGGGCGACCTGTTCGATTTTTGGTTCGAGTACAAAAAGGTCGTGCCAAAGGGCTACATCCGCCTGTTGGGTAAATTGGCAGAGCTGCGCGATAATGGTCTGCCTATTTATTTTTTTACGGGCAATCACGACATGTGGATGTTCGATTACCTGGAAAAAGAACTGGGTATCCCTACCTTTAGGCAGCCTGTGGTGCATGAAATAGCCGGAAAAACCTTCTTCATTGGGCATGGCGACGGCCTGGGGCCTGGCGACCATGGCTATAAGCTGATCAAAAAAATATTTGCCAATCCCCTCTGCCAATGGCTTTTTGAGCGACTACATCCCAATTTTGGGATCGCGCTGGCCCATTTTTGGTCGGGTAAAAGCCGGGAAGCTACTGAAGTGGCCGGCTTTTTAGGCGCTGATAAGGAATGGTTGATTGCCTACGCCAATCGCAAATTGGATCAAGTAGCTGCCGATTATTTCATTTTTGGTCACCGCCATTTGCCCATCGACTTCACGCTAAAAAACAGTCGGAGTCGTTATATCAATTTGGGCGAGTGGCTGCATCACAACTCTTACGCGGTATTTGACGGTAAAAATCTGAGCATTGAATTTTTTGAAAATGAGCACGGAAAAGTATTTGGCCAAACGATTTTGGAAGCACAAAGCATGGCTAAGCTTTGAGCTGTTGCTTGTTCTTTCAACGGTGCTATCGGCTCAGCAAGATACCCTACGGATTACCCACACCTTTTTGGAAACGGTTCAGCAACTGGCTGTCGATAAGCTCCAACATGTTTACCTGAGCAATGCACAGAATGATCTGGTTAAGTACAATGCTTCCGGGCAGTTGGTGTATCAATTCAACAACAACACAAAAGGCGCACTGAGAACCATAGATGCCACCGATCCATTCAATGTGCTGCTTTTTTACCCCGATTTTCAACAACTGATCTTGCTGGACAGGACGCTGAACGAGAAAGCGCGCTTTTCGCTTTACGATAGTGGCATAGGTGAGGCATCAGCCGTAGCCCTTTCCAACGACAACCGGATATGGGTATTTGATCGGGTCAGTTTCCAGTTGATGAAGATTGATTATGATGGCCAAGTGGTGCTAAATAGTGAAGATTTGAGCTTTCAACTTGGTCAGGGATTGGAGCTGGTTCAATTACAAGCAAGGGAGGATTTGCTATTTGCGCTGGACAAAAACAGGGGTTTATTCTTGTTCGACAACTTCGGCCAGTTCCACAAGCACCTTCCACTATCCGATGTTATTTCATTTCAAGTATTGGAAAACAACCTGTTGCTTTTACAAAAAACATCGGGGCTATATCTTTTCAACCGACTTAGTTTTCAACAAACTGCCCTCCTTTTACCTACAGCTATAAAACTAGGAGAAATCCGGCAGGCTTTTTACCAAAGTGGCTACTGGTACGTGCTTTTGGAAAAAGGACAGGCGCTTATTTTGCGATAGCTTTCACAAAGAGAAAAAAAAATGGCCAATACCAGCAGGCATGGCCATTTTCAAAAAAGTATTATGGCTGAAATTTACTATTGCCGGTTAAAATAAAAGTCTTTGGTACCTGCCGACATCAAGGGGTCTTCGCATTTCAATTCGTGGTAGAGTACCAACTCGTCCCACTCCAAGTGCTTCACCAGAGCCTTAACACAGGTGCCATTGTCCAATTCCATGATCAAAACATGATTGCTGCCCTCCATGGAAAAATACCAACTGCCGTCTTCTTTGAGCCGCTTGTCTTGGTTGCCGATGTATCTGGAAAAACGACCGTCTTCGCGAAATTCGTACTTCAGATATGCATCGCTCAGCTCTTCTGCCGTAGTAGAAGACGACACATCAAATGGATAGGTTGTATTTTCCCATTTTCCGATTAACTTAGCAACCCCGGTAGGCGCCGAAATGGAATGAGATAAAGGGGTCATAAAAGGCTCAATGGGATGAGCAGATGCTGTAGCCCCTAAACAGGCCATCAGCAAAAAAAGTGTCAGGGATTTCATTTTTTTCAATTTTGTCGGGTGAATGAGTGCTAGAATAGCTTTTTACGCTCACTAACATTCCAAATAAAATTCTGTTCAAAATAACGGCCAATAGCTTAAACAAGTATGAACTATTGGTTAACTTTTGGTGATTTCTTTATTCAAAGACAAAGTACGCCGTAAAAAGCTGCATCAATCCATTTTTATTGACTACGACAGCAAAAAAAACGATGAACGCATGCTAATCAAAACCCGAGGCATCGTATTCCGAACGACGAAATACTCTGAAACGAGCATTATCGCCGATATTTTTACAGAAGAAAAAGGCTTGAGGGGGTATATCGTCAGTGGGGTGCGCACGCCCAAATCCAAAATCAGCCCATCGCTGCTTCAGTTGATGTCTTTGGTAGAGATCGTGGCTTACGACCGGGAGGATAAGAAGTTGAACCGCATCCAGGAAATCAAGCCTGCTTATTTGTATAGCGCCATACCCTTTGAAGTACAGCGGAGTGCCATCGGCCAGTTCCTAATTGAAGTGTGTAGCAAAGCCATCCGCGAACCGGAAGAGCAGCCGGACTTATTCGACTTTTTATTTCACAGCTTTGTGTTTCTCGACCAAACGAAAGAAAAATTGAGCAATTTACACCTGGCTTTTTTGGTAGAATTGAGTGCTTTTCTGGGTTTTTTACCACAGGGGCAATGGTCGAAGCAAACGCCTTGCTTTGATCTAAGGGAAGGCTTGTTTTGTCCGTTTATGAAATCCCAATTTATTATGGATGAAAACAGCAGTCAGGTGTTATCTGGTCTTTTATCTGGGCACATGTCGCAGTCGCATCTTTTAAGGCTCAATCGTCACGAAAGAAAGCGGTTGCTGGGCTATTTGCTCGATTATTACCACTATCATTTAGAAAACTTCGCGACCATCAATGCCCATCATGTATTGGAGCAGGTACTCGAAGATTAGTAACGCAGAAAAATTAACTTTCCGATTTTGTCCTTACCCTAGCGGGCTAAACGGTTCATTTTAAGTGTGTTCGCTAGGGTAAGGACTTTGCTAAATTGGGAAGTAATTTTTTGCACACTACTTAAATTAAAATCAGCAGCTATGCTTTTGGCTATAGACATCGGAAATTCAAATGTCGTTCTGGGCATTCATCACGAGGACAATTGGCGGTACGTTTGGCGTTTGCCCACCACGCATTCGCCAGATGCTTCCTTTTATTATTTGTTGGAAATTAGAAACCTATTGTTAGAGGGTTCCCTAACACTGGACGATATCGACCGCGTAGTCCTCAGTTCAGTTGTACCTGATTTAAGCCCTGTTTTTTACAAAATCATGCAGGAGCTTTTTCAATTTCCGCCGATCGTAGTAGGCCCGACTATTTATCCATTATTGGATTTGCAAATTGCCAATCCCAATGAATTGGGTACCGACTTGTATGCCAATGCTTTGGCTGCATTAAAACTCTACCGGAGTAATTGCATTGTAGTTGATTTTGGCACAGCCCTTACTTTTACGATTGTCAACAAAACGGGACAACTTCTGGGCGTATCCATTGCTCCGGGACTGAAAACGGCTGTGTATTCCTTGTTTCAAAAAACGGCCCAATTGCCCGAAGTACCGCTGACCTTTCCGCCTACTGCGTTGGGGAAAGACACCATTCACGCCATTCAAAGCGGTGTATTAATTGGCTATGTGGGTTTGGTGAAACACCTACTGGAAGAATTGCGCAAAGAGCTGGGGCACGATTATCAAGCCATCGCCACCGGTGGGCTGGTATCCATTTTAGAACCTTTGCACAGCGAGTTTCATGCCATTGAACCACTGCTGACTTTGCACGGGCTTCGGATCATAGGGGAGGCACTCTAGTACTGTCGGCACTAAAACAAATAACATAGCTTATTTCTGGTATTTTAAAACTCCTCCTGAAATCCCAGGCCAATGGATAAGGTATCATCCAAGGGAAGTTGATACAACCCTAGTCCATTGATGTAAGCCAGGTTAATCCTCATTTTTTCAATCGCTAGAGAAGTACCAATAGACAGCCATTTGCGATTGCCCTTATCGGGATGTTCGATGTAATAGCCCAAGCGGAATGCCGTTTGTACAAAATTGCTCCAGCGGATGTTGGTTTCCATGCCGAATTGTTGTACGGTTTCTTTCAGTTCTTCCTGAAAACCATCCGGTGCATCAAAAAAAGATGCAAACATGCCTTTTACTGCCGATTGTTCAAGATAATCCGCTACTCCAGAGCCATCCTTATCGCAATTGCCATCGGTGCAGGGTGTTGGGGTCAATAACTTGGAAATCTGCCAACTCAAAGCTAATTGAAGGCGCTGTTTGCGGTTGAGCGGATAGGTCCAACCCACTGTTGTGCCGATTAACATGCTGGTGGGAATAAATTGGCGGGGCGCAGTTTCCAAGTACCTCACTTTTGAACCTATGTTGGTCAAACCCAAGCCCAAGTGCCAATTGACCCGATTGCCTGCTGCATTCGTCCAGATTCTTCTGTAATGCAAACCGGTATTAAACGCCAAGCCTTTGGCCGATTGGAATTTGGGTTGATTGGGAAAATCCAACCCTCCTACATCAGAGATAAAGTACTTGACGGCCATCCCTAAGGACAGGTATTCGCTAAGTCGTCGGGCATAGGCAGCAGAAAAAGACCATTCGTAAATGTTGTCGGGCGAGTTTTGGGCAGGAATGGCTGGAGAAATCAGGGACTCTCCCAAATCGAGATAAATCAATTGCAAGCCTATGGCCTGTTTTTTATCGATGACCCCTACAGCGGAAAGGTTCAAGAGATAAACATCTGTCAGATCGATCGCTTCCAGCCAGGGCGTGTAGCTGGCCTGTGCCCAAAAGGTTCTCTGCTGGCCAGTCATCAGCGCCGGGTTTTGGCTCAAAGCGGTGTTGAACTGTCCTTCCTTAGCTACTACGCCTATATTGGCCTGCCCCAGGCTGAGCGCATCTGTTTCTGCACTTAAAAAGGGCGTCATTTCGGATAAATTGCCTATGCAAGGCTGACCAAGCGTATTGATCAGTTGGTTGTTGTTGGTATCAAAGTAGCATTGCGCGCTCAGGTTAGGCGAGACCAACAATATAAAAACGCCTACAATAATGACGCGCAGCAACATGTGTTTTTTGTTTTGGTAGTTTTAGTCCATTAACCTGCCCTGAAATACATTGACTAGGGGATTGATGGGATTTCCAGAAGCGCGTCGGAAGCTGACAATTTGTCCCACGTGCCATAGTGAATCCGAAATTTGGCCATTGATCAGGAACCAGAAGTCGTATTCCGTGCGCTTTTCATCACTCTGAAAAATGATTTTGAAGTTCTCGATAGCTTCGGGAGAACTGGCTTTCAGCACATCGCTGGCCTCTTTGAAGCGCATCAGGGTCAGGCGGCGCTTTTCCTCAAAAGGCATGCCAGGTGGAATGGGTTGCCGAACATTAGGCATTTGATGAACCGCATTCAGGATCGTTTGCGACATCGAGAATACATGATCCAGGGTTTCGGCGGATGTCCGGGCATCTTCACTGGGCTTATACGCCAAATCTTCCGCCCGCAAACTGTCGGTAGCCCAATAATAGCGAAAACCTAATCCGTCGATCATGCGGGCTACCACGGTACAGGCATTATAGGCATCCGGTGCGTCGGGTATTTGCCGATAAGGCAGTTCTGCTGTTGCAGTCATGGTAATAGATTTATCTGTTTGGCAAAACAATTGGGCACTGATTAGGGTCAGGCACAATAAAAGGCTCGTTTTCATCCTATCCTTCATTTTTCTGCTTTACTACCTCATACAGCGCTGCTTCAAATAGACCAACCGCTGCTTCGATCTGAGCGGCATTCACGAGCAAAGGCGGTATCCACCGAATCACATTCCTGAAAGTTCCGCAGGAAAGCAGCATCAGGTTGCGCTTAAGGCAGGCTTTCTGCACCGCACTGGCAATAGCCGCATCGGGTTCATTTCCAGTAGTAAATTCTACTGCTACCATCAATCCCTTGCCGCGTACATCGCCCATGACTGGAAAGCGTTCCTGCAAGGCCTGCAAGCTTTGTATCAATTGTTGACCTCTCGCAGCCGCATTTTGAACCAATCCTTCATCCTGTATCACATCTATCGTAGCGCAGGCTGCCGCACTGGCAATGGCACTCCCTCCGCCATAAGTGCCGCCATGCGCTCCCGGCAGCCATTTGTCCATCACAGCAGCAGTAGCGCCAACAGCCGAAATGGGCAATCCACTGCCCAGCCCTTTGGCCATCACAATAACATCGGGAATGAGGTCGGCGTATTCAAAGTAAAAGAATCGTCCGGTACGGCCAAAGCCCGTTTGCACCTCGTCCATAATGAGCAGGATGCCGTGTTGGTCGCAAATTTGCCGCAAGGCGCGTAAAAAGGCCGGAGGCGCAGGCACATAGCCACCCTCTCCTAGAATAGGCTCAATGATGATGGCCGCTGTTTCTTCAGGTGCCGTTTGGCTGTACAACAGCATGTTCAGTTGCTTCAGGCAAAAAGAGACAGTGGTCTCCTCATCCCAGCCATAGTAGTAGGTATAAGGAAAGGGCGCTACAAAAATACCTCCTGGCAAGGGTTGGTAACGCTGCCGATAAGCCGTCCTGGAAGTGGTCATGGCCATAGCTAGGTGGCTTCGTCCATGAAAACTGCCTTGAAAGACAATGACGTTGGGGCGCCCTGTTGTGGCTTTGGCCAACTTGATAGCTGCTTCGGTAGCTTCGGCGCCACTATTGGAAATAAAAAAACGATCTATAGCAGTTGGTGTTACTTCCTTCAGCTTTTCGGCCAACAACACCGTAGGCTGTGGCAACACGCAGTTGATTTGACCAAATAACAATTGAGCAGCCTGCTCCTGAATAGCCGAAACGACTCTTGGATGGCAATGCCCCGTACTGACCACACCGATCCCCGCCGTAAAATCCAAATAGCAATTTTCTGCGGCATCGTAGAGATAAATCCCTTCCCCCCTAACTGGCTGAATCTGGGTAAGATGTGTCCAAACGGGCGATAATAAGTCGATACCCGAAGTAACTTCTGTCATTTTTTATTTGCTTTTTGCCAGAAGCTAAGGTACAATTATTCTGTTGATGGAACAGTAGAATATTAGTATAAGCCTTTTCCTACACCTTGGAGCGCTGAATGGCAGCCGGCAAGGTTTTCAATAATATCTTACAATCCAGCCAGAAAGAGAAGTTCCTGGCATAGACAATATCGAGGCTTTTTCGCTCTTCTTCCGACATGCTTTTCTGACCGCGTTTGCTGACTTGCCATAAACCGGTGATCCCAGCAGGTGCAGAAAAACGCAACACCCATTCATCGGAAGTGAGCATTTCGGCTTCATAAAGGGGCAATGGCCGATTTCCTACCAGCGACATATCGCCTTTGAGGACATTGAACAATTGGGGCAACTCGTCCAAACTCGTGTTGCGTATGAAAGCGCCAAAAGGCGTGATCCGGGGGTCGTTTTCTACTTTAAAAAACGTGCTGGCGGAAGCTTTAGCCTTGGCCTTTCGGGCTTGGTGTTCTGTAATGTAGCCTTTGTCTTCCATTAAAAGCGTATTTGACGCAATAGCTTCGTCCAATATCAGCTCATCATCTGGCTTTTGGTATTGATTTTGCCCTTTCAAATCCTTGACCGCCGAATCGGCATCCACCCGCATGGAGCGAAATTTGTAAAAATCAAAAATGCGAAATCCATGTCCGGCGCGCTTGGAAATATAAAAAATGGGGCCCTTTGAGTCGAGACGAATACAAAGAGCAATGATCATAAAAACAGGCAGCAAGATTAAAATCAACAAACCTGCCCCGACAATATCCATCGCTCTTTTCCAGAGTGGTATCTGCCAGTTCAGTTGATCGGTATTGGGAATTGCTATGGTGTTCATGTTGCGGTCATCGTTTATTATTTTGGCAATACGATTACTGATGGAGGTATTGATCATGGGGTAAATAAAAAAATCTTTGGCTTTAAATTTTCTGGAAAGCCGAACCAGATTCAAAGAGAAAAAAGGGGCAATCACAATCACGGGAATGGCTTCTAAGTCGGGTTGCTTCATCATCTGATAGCGCAATTGCTTGAAAGCCTCCACCGTTTCATTGGAAAGTTCAAACAGGATAGCAGCCGTATCTTTAACATGCTCGTAGAGATAACTCAGGGCTTCCTGCGAATCCCGGCACATGATAAAAGGGGCATTTAAGGATTGTAGCGGACGAGCCAAAGCGAAGGGCTCTTGCCCGACACAGATGATGGACTTCATACTTTGACAGCACGCAAATGAAAGAGTATTCGAACCTCCAATTCTCTCGGATTGAATGGCTTGATCAAATAATCGGCCGCGCCTGCTTCCAGGCATTTGATCTTTTCCTTACTCTCATCTACACTGGAAAGGATAATCACCGGAATATCATTGAACAAAGCCGAGTATTTCAGTTGGGTAAGCAATTCATACCCGGTAGAATGGCCCAATTTCAGATCCAATACAATCAGGGAAGGGAAATTGCCTGCATCCAGCCAAGCCCAGGTTTCTGCTGCACTTTCCGCCGTTTTTACCAGATACGATTTGGAGAAATAGTGCGCCAAGAAGCTGCGCATCATTTCGCTGTCGTCCACAAATAGTAGTTGGTGCTTCATATCAGTTGAACTTTTCTCAAATATAAGTGCTGCCCACCTGGTCTTAGAAAAAATTAGTTCAATAGACAAAAAGGCGGGTTGTTTCGCCTTTTTGGAAAGATAAATGGTCAAATGGATGCTTATCGGGTTAAAATGACCAAACTTCCCCTGAAACCTGCCGACCAACGAAAAAAACGGGAGCTTTCTCCACAACGCAGTACTTTGGCACACATGAAATGGCTGCAACGCATTCCGGCTTTTTTGTCGCGCACGACCTCTTCTGGACGCTACTTGCCCGAAGTGGATGGCTTTCGCTTTGTCGCCATTATGCCGGTATTGATCCAGCATTTGAGCGAGCGTTTGCAGCGTTATTCCGATATAGCATGGGCGCAACCCCTGGAGGATGATTTCAGTGTGTATCTCAGTAGCCGAGGCACCATCGGCGTGTTCATTTTCTTTGCCATCAGTGGTTTTATTCTGGCGCTGCCTTTTGCGCAGCACCACTTGGAGGGCAGTTCCAAACCCCGTTTGAAAACCTATCTGCTGCGCCGCCTTACCCGCCTCGAACCCCCTTATATTTTGTGGATGAGCTGCTTTTTTGTCATATTACTGATGAAAGGCGGCTGGACATTTGGCCACTTATTGCCGCATTACCTGGCTAGTATAGTTTACCTGCACAACCTGACTTTTCTCGATTACTCTGCGATTAATCCGGTCGCTTGGTCCCTGGAAATAGAAGTGCAGTTTTATTTATTGGCCCCCCTTTTGACCGCCATTTTTTTTCGCCAAAAAAACAAGCAGAAACGCCGTATATTGCTCATTGGAAGCATCTTTTTGTTGTTGCTCCTGCAAAACCTATTGGCTTGGCATCAAATACCCTATAAATTTACCTTGCTTTGGCATTTACACCATTTTTTGGTCGGATTTCTGGTAGCCGATTTCTACCTGACGGACTGGAAAAACAGCGAAAAAAAGGCTTGGTGGCTACTGGATGTCGTGGCGGTACTTGCTTTCTTTACGCTATGCTTTACTTGGTCGGATGATTTTTGGAAGCGTTTGATTTTTACCGGAGCGCTTTTGATCCTATTCGTGGCGGGCTTCCGAGGCAAATTTTTTCCTTTGCTGTTGAAAAATGCCTGGATAGCGGCCATTGGCGGTATGTGCTATACCATCTACTTGATTCATCTGCCCTTGATGGAAGGATTGATCCAAGTTAGCCATCATTTGGTGTGGACGAATATTTTTGTATGCAACTTAATACTGCAATTCATCGTAGTAATACCTGTGGTTTTGTCTATATCAGCTGTTGGTTACCTGTTGTTCGAAAAGCCATTTATGGATAAATATTGGCCGGAAAAATGGAAGGCCAGATGGAACGAATGGCGCTATGATTTTCAGTTGATTAAAAAATAGGGGTTTTGATAGTAACGCAGAAAAATAAACTTACCAATTTTGTCCTTACCCTAGCGGGCTTTTAAGTGTGTTCGCTAGGGTAAGGACTTTGATAAATTGGGAGGTGATTTTTTGCACACTACTAGATATTATTTTTGTTGTCAAAACCTGAAAAACTATGAAAATGCTGCTGAGGCTAATACCGATTTTAGTATGCCTGATTCCGCTGGGCATTAGAAGCCAAAATACCGACTCCGCTTTGGTCGCTAACTTTATATTGCCTGAAATCCGCCCTTTGGAGGAATTGATCGACGATGCCCTGAAATTTTCACCCTTACTCAAAGCGCAGGCACTCAGTGTGGATAACATTAGCCATAAAATAAACCTACTCGATAAAGAATGGAGCAATTACCTGGCCGGAGTGGGTACTTTCCAGGTAGGCAATATCCGCTACATCGATAATGTAGCTACAGGTGGTGTAACCGATCCGCAAACCATTTCCCGAGAAAACACCTTTTACAGCTTTGGCGTGCATGCCCGCCTGCCTTTAGGCGATTTTTTGACCAAAAACGACCGAAAAGCCATTTTGGAGAACCAACTGGAACAGGAGAAACTTTTTTTTCAGGATCGGGAATTGCAAATACGGGAGCTGGTCATCCGCCAATACCAGGAACTAGAACTGGCCATCCGCATTTTGGCGGTCAAGCAAAAAGACTTGGATTTTTTGGAAGTTTCGGTTCAGTGGGCGGAAAAGCAGTTTACAGAAAGCAATATTAGTTTAGAGGCATATACGGTTGCGGTGACCCGCAGAAACACGGCTGAACAATCTCTGGAAGAAGCCAAAACAAGGGCCGAATTGGCTTGGCAACTACTGCGGGAATTGGTCGGCACCGATATCAACTGAAAGAACTGGCCGACGCGCATGGCGCAGCGTTTTTTTGCGCTAAGCGCATACATTTGGGTCATTCAGCGTTTCAGTGGAGTCCTTTTTGAATGATTAGAGAAAAAACCGATTTATGAGTTTACAGGATTTGATAAAAATTGGGCAAAAAAATTGGCTGCTGATCCTCCTGACGGGGTTTCTAGCTGCCTTTGCTGCTTTTTATCTAACCAAAGATCAAAAACTCAACTATACCTCAAAAGCGGTGGTCAGCACTGGTATTGTCAAAGCTTTTTCCATCGAGAATACCACTACTGGCAATAAAATCGATCGGGAATATACCATCAATGAAATCGAAAACCTGATCAGCCTGGCCACGGCTTACGCCACGATGGAGGAACTGGCTACCCGCTTGCTGACACACTACATGAGCCTCCAGTCGCCCGACCCAGAATGGCTGGAACCCAGTACTTTCCAGTTGCTTCAGGAAGAAGTCTTTACCCCCGAATTTAGAGCAACGGCCCCCCTCGATACCAGCTATGAAGCGACTTACCAGCGCCTTGTCGAACTTCGTCAAAGGATGGAATCCAATCCGGTGCGCCAACTGTTGTATTCCGATGATGATTATTTTGGTATTGACAAATTGATCGCAGAAGTCAAGGTTTACCGCAAGGGCAACAGCGATTTGCTGCAATTTGTCTATACAGCCAACGACAAGGCCATTAGCAAGCAAACACTGGAAGTGCTGATTGCCATTTTTATGCAAAAACACCAGGAGCAAAAGAAAAAAAACTCCTCCAGCTTGGTCGATTTTTTTGCAGAGGCCAAGCAATCTTCTGCGGATCAATTGAAGGAAGCCGAACAGCGATTGCTGGATTTTCAAATCCAAAACAACATCATCAACTATTACGAACAAACCCGTTCTATTGCCTTCCAAAAAGAAGACCTCGACGACCTTTATTTCAAAGAGGACATGGAACTGCAATCGGCCAAGGCATCCTTAACCCGATTGGAAGAGCAGTTGGAAGGCCGGGTTCGCTTGGCTAAGATCAAAGAAGGACTTACCCAAAAGCAGCAAGAATACGCCCAAGTAGCCGAAAAGCTGGCTCAATTCGACATTCTCAATGCGAATCCGGCATCCGCCGACGCAGCAGAAAGGCTGGCACTCCAACGCCAATTGGACAACCTCAAAAAGGACATCAGCACTTATGTGCAAAATATGTACCAGATGGAGCGTACGCCGGAAGGGATTAACACCCAAAATCTGCTCAACGAATGGCTCCAAGTCTTAATAGAACGGGAAGAATCCAACGCCCGAATCAGCATCATCGAACAGCGGCAACAGGATTTTGAACAGATATACGGTCAATTTGCCCCCTGGGGGTCGCAGCTCAAAAAAATTGAACGCGAAATCAACCTTTCCGAAGAAGCCTATCTGGAAAACCTGCACAGCTACAACCAGGCCATGTTGCACATGCAAAACAACATCTTGGCCAGTAAGCTGGAGCTGTTGGATCCGCCCTACTACCCGGCTGACGAAGAAAACACCCAACGGGTCATCATGGTAGCGCTGGCATTAATTGGTGGGATGATCATGACCTTTGCGGCTTTGATCGTGTTGTGGCTGCTCGACAACAGCATGCGGCAACCTTTGCAAGCCGCCGAAAAAATCGGCCTTGAAGTGGCCGGCGTACTCCCTTATTTAGGTAAAAAAGTCCGGTTCAATAAAAAATATGCCCGCCTACTGCAAGCGATGGAGCAGTCCTTGATGCTCATCGGACAGCATATTCAGGTAGAAACGCTTGAAAACGCAGCGCCAACCAAAGTCGTGCTTTTGGGCAGTTTACGCCCCCAGGAAGGCAAAAGCTTTCTGGGCTTTCGGCTGGCAGAAGTGCTGCGCGGCAATCGCTACAAAGTCTTGTTTTTACAACCAGACCACACAGCAACTGCAGTGGAGTCGGCCTATCACGACGACAATGCCACCTATTTCCCTAGTGTTTGGCGTAGAGAATCTGAGGTCTGGAGCAGGTTTGATGTCGTTTTGATAGAATTGCCTGCATTGCTAAGCGGCCAGTATCCCGTTGACTTGATGCAAGAAGCAGATATTAGTTTTTTGGTTTGCCATGCGGGCAGGAGTTGGCAATTGGCCGATGAACAAGCTTTGAAAACGGCACTGAAAGCCTTTAGCCGACCAGTAAAACTCGTTTTTAATGCCGTCACGAAAGATGCCTTAGTGGAGTTCTTGGGAACAGATCCCATCGCGCTGACCCATGCTTCCGACCACAAAGCCCAATTATTCCAATTGCAACAAAAGGAAAGGAGAAATGCGTAACCAACAGCCCATCATTTGTATTGCCACACCCCGATGGGAGGGGGATTACCTGAAATCGACCGTTCAGTTGATGGCAGAATTGGCTTTGCATCAGCCAGTGTTGTATGTGGATTATCCTTTTACCTGGAAAGATGTGCTACAAGGCATTCAAGGGCATCCGCATATCCCCTGGAGGGCCGTGCTGGGGCTTAGCCCGAGGTTGACGTCCGTTCAAGCCAGCAATGGCGCCAGGATACACCTGCTGCGGCTACCGCCTTTTATTCCGGCCAACTGGGTGCAGGATGCGGAACGCTACGACCGGATCATGCGATGGAACACCAAATGGGCGGCCAGAGCTATCCGATTCGCTATGAAAAGCTTGGCTATGGCCGATCCAATTGTCATCAATGCGTTTAGCCCAGCTTTGGGCAATTTCCTGAAAGGACAGTTGGACGAAAAAATGCTGGTGTATTATTGTTATGACGAAATCAGCGCCGCCAGTTGGCTGAGCCGACATGGACAACGGCACGAAGAAATCCTACTGAAACAGGCCGACCTGACCATCACTTCTTCCACGCATTTGCTGGAAAGCAAAAAACGCTTTGCCCAGCGATGTGTCTGTGTGAAAAACGGCGTGGACTTGTCGCTCTTTCGGCCTTCCGCAATTAAAAACCCTACAACGACCAAAAGACCCGGGCAGCGTTATTTCGGCTATATTGGCTCTGTAGATGACCGCCTGGATGGGGAGTTGATCCGCTTTTTGGCGCAAAGCCTTCCCAGTGATCAATTTATTTTTGTAGGCAGAATTACTTCCGAACCCCTGGCCAACCTACTCCGACAATGCCCCAACGTTCGACTTCTCGGCTCAAAACCGACCGCTGAATTGAGCCATTTCATCAGCAGTTTCGATGCTGGATTGATCCCTTTTGTAAAAAATGATCTGACCGCCGGTATTTATCCACTCAAGGTAAACGAGTACCTGGCCTTGGGCAAGCCCGTTGTGGCCACCAACTTTAGCGACCTGAGCGATTTTGAATCCATCATTAGTATCGCGCCGGATGCAAAGACTTTTCTGGCACTACTGGAAAAAGAACTGACAACAGACAGCGCAGACAAAGCCGCGGAAAGGATGCGTTTGGCACAAAAGAACAGTTGGTCGAACAGAGCTGCCGAATTTGCCGCACATTTAAAAAGCACCTGGCGTGAATTGCAGTATGAGCCTCTCTACTTTACATAGCATCCAATGGGTACAGGCCGCTAAGCAATGGCTGGCTACTGGCGCTATATTGGGTGCAGGGCTGGTCATGGGCGCATTGATCGGCCTATTGGACTTAAAACTGTCGGTCATTTTAGTTTTACTACCCGTTGTAACCCTCTATGTCGGTGCCATAGTCGTGCAGCCTAGAGTGGGCATTTACAGCGCGCTGATCGCTTCATTTGTGGTATTGGGCATGGCCCGCTACATTCCGTTTTCCTGGGGGCTAACCATTGATGGATTGCTGGTTTTGGCCTTAATTGGCTGGCTATTTCAACAAAAAAGACCTAAAATTTTGTTGGAAAACGGCGATGTCATACTGCTGAGCCTAGTCTGGATGGGCTACCTGGTGCTGGAACTGGGCAACCCGGAAATGCCGGGTGTACAAGCTTGGGCTTTTGCCATGCGCGGTATTGGCTTTTACCAATTGATCTGTTTTGTGCTGGCTTTTGCCTATTTGCGGCAGCGGCGCGACCTCGATTGGGTGCTGAATAGCATACTCATCATGTCTGTTCTGGGTGCTTTGTGGGGCTTTAAGCAGCAATTCATTGGCTTGGATTATGCCGAGAATTACTGGCTTTGGGTAGAAGATCACCAGGACGAACACATCTTACACGGCGTATTGCGGGTGTTTTCATTTTACAGCGATGCCGGGCAGTTTGGCGCTTCACAAGCTACAGTAGCCGTGATATGCGGCATATTGGTGTTGGGGCCATTTACCATAAAAAGGAAGTTGATCTATTTAATCGTGACCGGTATAAGTCTGGCAGGCTTTCTCTATTCCGGCACTAGGGGAGCGATGGCTGTATTTGTAGGCGGCGGCTTGGTATATATGGTGTTGAGCAAAAATTTCAAAATACTGGCACTGGGGATTTTGGCGATGGGTATGGCCTTTTACATGCTCAAATACACTTATGTCATGCACTCTTTTCAGCCGGTAGCCCGGATGCGGACGGCGCTTTCCGCCGATAATCCATCTCTGCAAGCTCGCCTGCGCAACCAGGTCACCTTTGGCAATTATTTGCGCAGCCGACCCATGGGGGGCGGTATCGGTTCGGCAGGCTACTGGGGCGAGCGATTTCGCCCCGGGTCTTTACTGGCCAATACACCCACGGATAGTTATTATGTCAAAATATGGGCTGAAACAGGCATCTTGGGCGTCGGATTCCATATGCTCATTTTGGGCTATTTCCTGGGAAAAGGCAGTTATATCGTCTGGCATATTCGCAACGCGCAATTAAAGCAAAAAATGCTGGCTTTGATGGCCGCCTATGGGGGCGTGTTGCTGGCTAGCTATGGCAATCAGGTGTTCAGCCAATTTCCAACAGGCATCGTCATGTCGTTTGCGCTGCCCATGATATTTATGGCACCTTTGTTTGATGCGGAATTAAGCTTAGATGGTAGTTAGTGGTTAAGCTTGGCTCACTTGAAACTTCCCGCCTTTCAGTCGGGCAGGAAAACTAGAAACTACACCTGGCTTTAGCCTGGCTTGAAACCACCCGCCTCCCGCTAAAAGCGAGATTCGCCCGCCCGGCCCGCCCGACCGGATCAATCCGGGCGGGACGACTCCGGATCGGACGGGGGCAGGAAAACCACCCGCCCCTCGTATCTCGGTTCGGGCAGGGAAACCACCCGTCTGAGCCGGGCAAGGAGACCAGCCCGTCTTCTCCCGCGTTTTTCGCGGGATCAGCCGGGTAAAAAACCAGAAACTTATAAACGCTTATGTTCTACCAACTGGCATCTTTTTCAATCGGCATTATTTGGGCCTATGCGGCCTGGGCGGTAGCGTATCAGCTGTTTTACGCCCTGATCGGCCATTGGTGGCGAAAGAAGGAGTTAAAGCCCGCCGTCGCCTACCATCCGGTATGGGTGCTCATACCCGCTTATCGGGAAGATGGCGTGATCGTAGAAGTGGCTCGCCAAGCTTTGATGCAAGGATACCCCGCTGACCAATACGAGGTAATGGTGATAGCCGATAGCCTGCAAGAAAGCACGGTGGAACGGCTTCGCCAAACAGGCGTGCAGGTATTGACCGTTTCGTATGAAACCAGTACCAAGTCGAAAGCACTCAACGATGCCCTAAAATCGAGAGCGCTCCCGGCTGGTGCCAAGAGAATAGTGGTGATACTGGACGCCGATAATGTGATGGCGCCGGATTTTCTGCAACGCATCAATGCCTTATACGCCAGAGGTGCCAAAGCCATTCAGGGGCAACGCGCTGCCAAAAATGCCGATACGACTATGGCCATTTTGGACGGGCTGAGCGAATCGGTGAACAACCACATCCTCTGCAAAGGGTCGGCAGTATTGGGTTTATCCGCCAGGTTAGCTGGCTCAGGCATGGCCTTTGACGAAGACCTTTTCCGGCAAATCATGCCCCAAGTAGATGCCATAGGTGGGTTTGACAAAGAACTGGAATTGCGCATAACAAAGGCAGGAATACGCATTCATTACGACCACGATGCCATCGTTTACGACGAAAAAGTGCGGCAAGCGCAGCATTTTTCTAAGCAGCGCAGCCGTTGGATCGCAGCGCAGTTTTATTATGCCCGGCGCTTTTTTCCGGCAGCACTCGGCCTGTTTTTTCAAAAAGGCAATCTGGATCACCTGAATAAAGCGGCGCAAATGCTGTTGCCGCCCAGGCTGATTACGCCGGGGGTGTTGGTAATGCTCACTGTTCTTTGCACCCTGATAGGTGCCACAGGTTGGGGCATCGCTTGGGGGCTTGTGTTGGCGGGCAATTTGCTTACGTTTGCGCTGGCCATGCCGGCGTATATTTGGCGAAAGCCTTATCGAAGGGCTTTTTTGCGCATCCCCTTGGTGTTTTTATATGCGCTAAAATCGCTGCTTGGCTTGCGCAAAGCCAACAAACAGTTTATTCATACGCCGCATGGCGATCAAAGATAAAAGTAGGATGGGAGAAGGAATGCCCTGGCATATTTTGCTACCCCTTTTTTTTGTAGGGCTGTTGCTGGGAATCAATGCGGCAGCCAATAAAAAAAAATAGTGCTTTACAAAGCCTGTGGAGATGGCAACCCATATTAGCGGGTCACTTTAGCAGGTCACTTCGAATGCCCTGCTAAATTAAGGGAGTCATTAGCAGGTCACTTCGAGTGCCCTGCTAAAT
>CALMIR010000008.1 GCA_937864265.1 uncultured Saprospirales bacterium
CGACAGCCCTTTGTATGCACGCATTCCGTCGGGGTGACGCGCAATGTGGGTTAAGAAGCTATTCCGGCTCACCCCCGCATCCTTAGTGCCTTACTTTCTTCCCGCCCGGCCTGTCCGAATGGACTACGTCCAGGCGGAACGACCCCGGTCGGACGGGAGTGTTGCAGCACACCCACACCCTCACACCTCACTCAGATTGTGCCGCCACACGTTCCACTTCCTGCCACACGCGCAGCACATTACCCGAGCACATTTTCTTAATATCAGCAGGGCTGTAGCCTCGATGGAGCAGTTCTGCTATCAGGTTAGGAAATTGCGACACATCTTTCAGTCCGGTCGGCAGCGAATCCCCTACCCCGTCGAAATCTGATCCAAATCCCACGTAATCTACCCCTGCCAATTGCACTACATGGTCAATGTGGTCGGCAACCGTTTTGACGTCTGCGTACAAATTGGGATTGTCTTTCCGAAACTGCTCAACAATAGGTTTTGCTAAAGAATCCCTTCGGCTCAAGCCCTTTTCTTGAAGTATTTCATTGAGCTCATCGCGTTTTTTATCGTTGTAGGCGCTGATGCTGCCGTCCAGAAAATCCGATCCAAAATTAATTTGAATGACCCCACCATTTTTCGCCAAACGGCGGATCATATCGTCGTTCATGTTGCGTTCAAAACCGGGGGTAAATTTCCGGCAAGAGGAATGCGAAGCAATGCAGGGAGCTTTGCTCATTTCCATGACCTGCCAAAAAGCGCTATCGGAAACATGCGAAATATCAACCATGATGCCCACCCGGTTCATCTCTGCAACTACCTCTATGCCAAATGGACTAAGACCGTTCCAAGTGCGGGTGGTGTCATAAGAAGAATCGCAAATGTGGTTGTCTTTGCCATGCGTAAGAGTTATGTACCGGATGCCCCGTTGGTGAAAATAAGCGACATTTTCTAAGCGACCTTCAATGGGCGCTCCGTTTTCCATGCCCATCGGCAAGGAGATGATGCCTTTTTTAAAATTAGCCTCCACCTGTGCTGGCGATACCGTTATGGCAAATTTATCGGGATGCGCATTGGCAACGCCTTCCACCATATCAATCAGCGAATCGGCCAGCGATTTAGCCCGGCCATCCTGGTAAGAGGCCGGTATAAAAATGGACATGAAAGGGGCATCCAATCCACCTTTTTTGGCCCGCACGTAATCAAAATCGCCCTCATCGGTTTGTATGGGTATGCCGATGTAATCGCGGGTCAGTTGAAAGTTCTGCACTTTGAGCCGATAGGGCAAATCCACATGGCCATCCAAAATGATGTATTTGTGGGCCAGTTTATCGGCCTTTTTATACGTCTTTGCGTCTATCTGGGCGTCAGTAGAAGTTAAAAGTGCCAAAAAAGCTACCCAAAAAACAAAGGATAAATAGGAAAGTCGCATTGGCTTGAATATTGCTGTATGTACAAAGTTTCTTCGATATGTGTCTTAAAGGTAAGCCTAAAAATCATTGGAAAAAATAATATTTCTAAAAAACCTATTTTTTTCTTGCAACATTCACATCAATCCCTTTATCTTTGGCGCAAATTAATAATTCATGCAAACGATTTTTTTGAATAACAATTGGTGGTGGTGCAATCATTCGTCGAATCGGGTGAGTTGACACGCTATTGTTATTTCAAAACAAAGTTCAAAAAGCGGCTTGTCGTTCACTCGGCAAGCCGCTTTTTGTTTGCATTCATGCCACAACTAACGCAATATGGAAATCGCAGCAACCGCGCAAAAAACGAAACTAAAGGTCAAGACAAAACGCTTTCTAGCCGACACCGTCACGCCAGTCAGCCTTTACCTGCGAGCCAGGGATCGCTTTACAGAACCTGTCCTGTTGGAGAACAACGACTTTCGCAGCAAAGAGGACTGTTATTCTTTTATGGGGTTTGATACCATCGGCTTTTTTGAGGTTAAAAATGGGGTGATCCGCTCAGGGTTTCCTTCAGGACTACAACAAGTGGCGGAAGTGGGCGATCCTCTATCGGTGCCCGATGCCATGCAGTTTTATCTGCAATCCTTTGATCTGGACGACACGGAGGCCCCCAATGCATTCAACGGGCTGATTGGCTATACAGGTTTTGACGGGGTGCAGTATTTTGATTCTTTGAATTTTGACCCCGAAAAAAGGAAAATGGATTTTCCCGATTTGCGCTACAACCTCTACCGGTTTATCCTGTCCATCAATCACTTTCGGGATGAATTGATCATTTTGGAAAATATTCCGGAAGGTGAACATTCACGGATGCACGAAATGGAAAACCTGCTCCAGAATCAAAAAGTCAGCACCCACGAATTTAAGCTCAACGGCGCTGAAAAAAGCAATTTGAGCGACCAGGCATTTCAACAACTGGTAACATTGGGCAAAAAACACTGCCAACTGGGCGATGTGTTTCAAATAGTCTTCTCGCGGCAGTTTTCCCAACACTATACAGGAGACGATTTTAATGTTTACCGGATACTTCGCTCCATCAATCCTTCGCCCTATTTGTTTTATGCCGATTTTGGCCAATTCCGCATTTTTGGTTCTTCCCCTGAGACGCAAATGGCGATCAAAAATGGCATTGCTACTGTAAATCCTATTGCCGGTACTTATCGACGCAGCGGCAGCCCGGAGGAAGATGCCCAAAAGGCACTCGACCTGGCCGCCGACCCCAAAGAAAATGCAGAACACATTATGCTGGTCGATTTGGCCCGCAATGATTTGGGCAAACACGCCGATCAGGTGCAGGTCAAAAAATTAAAAGACATCCAGTTTTTCAGCCATGTCATTCACCTGGTGTCGAAAGTAGAAGGCAGGCTCAGCCCCGATACCAACCCGATTCAAGTATTTGGCGATACTTTTCCAGCAGGCACCCTATCGGGAGCACCCAAATACAAGGCCATTGAACTGATCAACCAATACGAAAATCAGAATCGCGGCTTTTACGGCGGTGCCCTGGGCTACGTTGGTTTTAATGGCGATATGAACAAAGCCATCCTGATTCGCTCTTTTTTAAGCCATCACAATACGCTGTACTACCAAGCCGGAGCCGGCATTGTGGTGTCGAGCGATGAAGAAAAAGAACTGCAGGAAGTCAACAACAAATTGGGCGCTTTGAAAAAAGCCATGCTCGAAGCCGAAAAATTATCTTAAACGCGCAATAATAAACAACATGAAAATCCTCGTTCTCGACAATTACGACTCTTTTACCTTCAACCTGGTACAATACATACAGGAGATATTGGGTCAAAAAATTGATGTATTTCGCAACGACGCCATCGGCTTGGATGCCGTACAAGTGTATGATGCGATTGTGCTATCCCCAGGGCCCGGACTCCCAAAAGATGCAGGCATTATGCCGCATTTGATCAAACGCTATGCACCTGAAAAGCCCATATTCGGGGTTTGCCTGGGGCATCAAGCCATTGGGGAAGCTTTTGGCGGGGAGTTAGAAAACCTCTCTGAAGTCTATCACGGTGTGGAAACCGATATGCAAGTGCTGGTTAAGGAAGAACCGCTTTTTACGGCTGTACCAGAACAATTTCGCGCCGGGCGCTACCACAGTTGGGCTGTAAAAAAAACATCCCTGCCGGATTGCCTCGAAATCACAGCTATCGATGAAAACGGCGCTATCATGGCTATGCGACATCGGGCATACAACGTTCGGGGCGTTCAATTTCATCCGGAATCCATCATGACACAGTACGGCAAACAAATGCTGGAGAACTTTTTCAGCTATTGTGTTCAACCCGTGTTTGCCTAAAAGCCAAGTGATGAAAAAGATACTGGAAAAACTATTTGAGCACCAGCGACTAGCACGAGAAGAAGCCAAAGAAGTATTGCTCCAAATCGCTGCGGGCCAATACAACGACATTCAAGTAGCCGCTTTTACTACGGTATTCCAAATGCGCCCCATTTGCGTAGCGGAATTGCAGGGCTTTCGCGATGCGCTACTAGAACTGTGCGTCCCTTTCCAACTCGACGACACTGAAAGCATTGACATAGTAGGTACTGGCGGCGATGGTAAAAACACCTTCAATATATCGACTACTTCGGCTTTTGTGGTGGCGGGTGCTGGTTTTAAAGTTACCAAACACGGCAGTTATGGGGTATCTTCGGCTGTTGGTTCTTCTAATGTGCTCCTGGAGTTGGGCTACTCCTTCACCAACGATACCGATGAATTGAAACAGCAATTAGAGCGAAGTAACATTTGCTTTTTGCACGCCCCGCTTTTCCACCCTGCACTGAAACAAGTCGTGCCAGTTAGGAAGCAATTGGGCATGAAAACCTTCTTCAACATGCTGGGGCCTTTGGTCAATCCCATTCAGCCACAAGCGCAGTTATTCGGCACTTACAGCTTGGAATTGGCCCGTTTGTACCAGTACATCATGCAAGAGAGTGGCCGGAAATTCACCATCGTCTATGCCCTCGATGGCTACGATGAAGTTTCCCTGACTGGTGCGGTAAGCATCAAAACGAATGACTGGGACGAACTGATGGCGCCCGAAGATTTCGGAAAGACCACCTTGCAGCAATCGGATCTCTATGGTGGCGAAACAGAAGCGGAAGCGGCGGCTATTTTGCTCCAGGTTCTAAAAAATCAAAGCACCGCAGCTCAAAAAGACGTCGTAGTTGTCAATGCGGCCTTGGCCATTCATACCTTGTGCCCGGAAAAATCGCTTGGCGATTGTATCGGGATGGCAACAGAAAGCCTGGAAAGTGGTCGGGCTTTGCAAGTATTGAAGCGATTGATAGGTTAGTAGCTTGTAGGGGCTTATAGCTAGGCTTTTGAGTATTTGAGGGCGAGGCTTTTGGCGGGGCTTTTGAATATTTGAGGTGTGAGCATGGCTAGGCTAGTCCATGCTCACACCCTCACCCAATTTCTTCTTAGTGCCTTCCCGCCCGGCCTGTCCGAATGGACTACGTCCAGGCGGAACGATCCGGTCGGACGGGACGCTCTTCCCGCCCGGATGCCCGGTCGGACGGGAGTGTTCTCAGTGTTGAACCACCCACACTCACACCCAATTTCTTCACTCAACAATCAACATGTTCATGCTTAATACAATCATCGAAGAAAAACGGGCCGAAGTTGCCCAGCGAAAAATAGAAACCTCCTTGTCTGAACTCATCCGGCGGGCAGAAATGCAGCGCGACCCGGTTTCGCTACGCAAGGCTTTGACTCAAGTTGTCAGCAGCGGTATTATTGCGGAGTTCAAGCGGAGATCACCTTCCAAAGGTCCCATCAACGCGCAAGCGGAGGTAGTACCCGTCACACAGGCTTACGTGCAGGCAGGAGCAGCCGTTTTATCCGTTTTGACTGATACCGCTTTTTTTGGCGGAAGCCTAAACGATTTGGCAGAAGCTAGGGCGGCCAATGCTTGCCCCATTTTGAGAAAAGACTTTATCATCGACGAATACCAGATCGTGGAAGCCCGGGCATACGGAGCAGATGTAATTTTATTGATCGCAGCGTGTCTGGATAAACAACATTTGCGATCTTTGGCCCAACTGGCAAAAAGCCTGGGCATGGAAGTGCTGCTGGAGGTACACGAAGCTGCCGAATTGGATCATTACAACCCCTTTGTTGATGCCATAGGTGTCAATAATCGCAACTTAAAGACTTTCGCAGTAAGTGTGGATACCTCTTTTGAACTGCTGGATCAACTGCCTGTTGAGGCCATTAAAATTTCTGAAAGCGGCCTAGACAACCCGGAAACGGTCCTGGAATTGCTCGACAAAGGGTATCAGGGCTTTCTAATGGGGGAATATTTTATGAAACAGCAAGATCCAGGACAGGCTTGTTCCGCCTTTATTGAGCAAATCAGGCATTCATTCCTTAAAACGCCAATAGCCTAATGTCTAAATTGAAAATCAAAGTTTGCGGCCTACGCGATCCAGAAAACATAGCCGGGGTCGCTGCCCTGCCGATCGACCTGGTCGGATTTATATTTTACAAAAAATCGCCCCGTTTTGTCGGTTCTGGCCTGGAAAAATGGTTGAAAAAAAATGACTCTAGCCTGGAAGGTAAAAAGCGGGTTGGTGTTTTTGTCAATGATTCCATTGAAAACGTACTCAATGCCGTGCACGATTATCAATTGGATTTCGTGCAATTGCATGGTGACGATGAACCGGAATATTGTGCCATGTTGACCGACCTTTGGCAAGCAACCTCGGTGCGCCGAGCAGACATCATCAAAGCCTTTCGGGTGGATGATGATTTTGATTTTTCGGACACGCAGCCTTTTGCACCCTTTTGTAAATACTTTTTATTTGATACGGCTACGCCGGCCTTTGGGGGTAGCGGCCAAGCTTTCGATTGGTCTATTTTGGAAAAGTATAAAGGCGCCACGCCGTTTTTTCTGAGTGGAGGGATAGACGAAAGTATGGTTTCAGCGATAAAAAACCTGGATCACCTCATGCTGGCGGGTATCGACCTCAACAGTCGTTTTGAAATAGCACCGGGAGTCAAGGATATTGACAAAATCCAATCATTTATTAACGAATTAAGATCATGACGGAACAAATATTACAGCCCATTCAAGTGAATAAAAAAGGTTATTACGGTGAATTTGGCGGCGCCTTTGTCCCGGAAATGCTCCAACCCAATGTGGAAGAGTTGCGCGATCATTATGAATCCATCATAGCTGACCCTGGCTTTCAAGCCACTTTTCAGCGCTTGCTGAAGGACTATGTGGGTCGCCCTTCCCCACTCTATTTTGCAGAGCGGCTGTCCCGGCATTACGGCGCTCAAATTTACCTCAAACGGGAAGACCTCAACCACACCGGTGCGCATAAAATCAACAACACCATTGGCCAAATCCTAATCGCTCAGCGCTTGGGCAAAAAACGCATCATCGCAGAGACAGGGGCAGGCCAGCACGGAGTAGCAACGGCAACCGTTTGCGCCTTGATGAATATGGAATGTGTGGTGTATATGGGGGCAGTGGACATCAAACGCCAAGCACCCAACGTGGCTCGGATGAAAATGTTGGGTGCGGAAGTACGCCCGGCTACCAGCGGCAGTCAAACCCTCAAAGATGCGACCAATGAGGCCATCCGCGACTGGATCAACAACCCAGAAAATACCCATTACATCATTGGCTCGGTGGTGGGGCCTCACCCCTATCCGGAGATGGTCGCGCGATTTCAGGCCGTGATCAGCGAAGAAATGAAAGTCCAATTGCTGGAACAAACGGGCTCCTCCAACCCCAATATCATCATCGCTTGTGTGGGTGGTGGCAGCAATGCGGCAGGCGCCTATTACCATTACCTCAACGAGCCGGCAGTTCGCCTAGTTGCCGTTGAGGCTGCAGGGCAAGGCATTCACAGCGGTCATTCAGCTGCGACCAGTGTGCTGGGTACTAAGGGCATCATACACGGCAGCCGTACCTTGCTGATGCAAACGCCTGATGGCCAAATTGTAGAGCCTTATTCCATCTCGGCAGGATTGGATTATCCCGGCATAGGCCCTTTGCATGCCCATCTGATCTCGACTGGCCGGGCGGAGGCCATTAGTATTACAGATGATGAAGCCTTGAAGGCCGCTTATTTTTTAACCCGGCAGGAAGGCATTATCCCGGCGCTGGAAACAGCCCATGCTTTTGCTGCGCTGGATGTTTTAGCGTTTCAACCCAACGACGTGATAGTGGTCAATCTTTCGGGCAGGGGGGATAAAGACTTGGAAACGTATATTGGTCATTTTGAGCGGTTTGGGACTTGAATCATAGCCTGAAATGCGTTATCTTTGTTCCAAATAATAGGGTTTCATATGGATACTTCAAATAAAAATATGGCCATAAAGGAAGGCTCAGATAATCCCCTGGCGGAGATTAAACCGCCCAGACTACCAAAACAATATACATTGGGGGAATACTTGCGCCGGGAAGAAAGTGGACAGGAAAAACATGAATTTATTAATGGCATCATAGCTCCAATACCAATGGCAAAGGGTCCCCACAACATCATTACTATGAATGTAGGCAGTGCCTTGAAGCAGGTACTCAAAGCAAATCCTAAAAAATACATCGTCTTTAGCAATAGCCAGAAAATTTATTTACCGGAGTTAAATATCGGTTTATACCCAGATGTATTGGTTGTTTGCGAACAGCCTGTCTATTGGGATGAAGGTGAGTTATTGTTGACCAACCCTTTACTGATTGTGGAGGTTTTATCCCAAAGCACTCGTCACTATGATCGGGGCAATAAATTCAGTTACTACAAAAGGCTGCCCTCTTTTCAGGAATATGTGCTGATTGCGCAAAATCATTGCGAAGTTGAAACCTGGTACAGAGAAGAACCGGATTTGTGGCGAACAAACACTGTAAAAGACAGGACTAGTACGTTGCCATTGCGTTCAGTGGACTGTGCATTGCAAATGGCTGATATTTACGAACATGTGATTGTTAAAAGCACTTAAAATACAAGAAGATTTTCAGGATATAAAATACTATTTGTCAAAATAAGGCGTCACCCCAGCTACCCTGCCAAGATGACACCTTATTGCCGACAATAGCCTCAATTCCCTTTTTGCAAAGTAACTTTCTCCGTAAATACCAAACCATTTTGGCTGATACGAACGATTAAAACCCCACTGGCCGCCCCCGACAAATCGATCTGTTCATCGTAGTAACCGAAGAAATCGCTGGAGGTCCAATCCATGACCATTTTGCCAGCAACATCCAATATTTGAACCGACAAAGGCCCTTCTTGAGCTTGGAAACGCAAGCGCAGCACCCCGGAAGTCGGGTTGGGCGAAGCACTAAAATCTTTTAAGGCCAATGTGTTTTCCAATTTGGGTGCTTGTTTTTCCTCGGTGCTTCCGCTGTCCAATTTGAATTTGACGGGCAAGTTGAACTGTACCCGCACTGTTGCACCGCCGTTTTGGCCAGGTATCCATTTTTCTTCCATGTGGTTCATGCTGGCCACCAATTTTAGTACCATCTCGTCTATGGAAGGAAAAACGGATCGGGCAATTTTAACATCCGACACACTGCCATCTTTCTCAACAACAAAAGATGCGACACAAACCCCTTCTGCCCCGGCATTCCGGGCGTCCTCCGGGTATTTGATGTTCTGATAAATGTATTGCAGCATTTGCATTTGAGAGCAGGAAAGCAACTCGGCTTCTGGCAGGTTCTGCCCTTCGCAGCCCGGAAAGCGCGGCATTTGATCTACCACTTTAAAGACATCATCCGCCGATTCCGCCTTTGTATCCGAATCAGCCCCTTCATTAGTTAGCTTGAATTGGAAAGGCAGGGTCATTTTACTGGCAACGGCTTTGCCATCTTTTTGCGCGGGTATCCAGTCTGGCATTTGTTCCAAAACAGCTACGGCGGCTTCATCGCAACCATAGCCAAGCCCCTGTACCACCTTTATATCCGTCACCTTCCCAGCAGCCGAAATGATCAATTCCACCAGTACTTTGCCTTCGATACCCGCTTTTTTAGCAGCCTCTGGGTATTTTAGGTACTTGATGATGTGTTCCATGAGCTTTTGTTTGGAGCAATTGTTCGCTTCCTGGGCATCCACCGTATTTTCACAGCCCGCAAAAAGAGCCGGGCGATCAGTACCTGCTTCCAGAAAAAATGCACCAAGCGAAGGCACTGCGGGTATTTTAGCACTCGAGAAAAGGATGGCCAAGCCCAATAATGCGGGCAAGGCCAAGGCATAGCGCAGCAAAAAACGGCCGGGTGATTTTGTTTTAGTCATCATAATGAGTCGTTGTTTTAGTTGTGATTGAAAAAAATAATGGGCGAGTGCGATCGAAGGTCCGGACATCGATTGCCTCAGCAACAATTGGCCATATTGTTTTTTCTTGTAATATTTTAGCACGGCAGCATCTGCCTGGTATTCGTGCACAACCCGCAGCGAACGCCCCAGCAAATAAGCAAAGGGGCTGAACCAGAAAAAGGCTTGTACGAATGTTGCAAAAAGCAAATCCCAACTGTGCCGTTTTTGTATATGTTGCATTTCATGTTGGATGATTTGCTGGGTTTCTTCAGCGGAGTATTGGATTTGTTTGCTCCAAAAAAGGTAGTTAAAAAAAGAAAAGGGCGTGTGGGGACGATCGGTCAGTACCCGGCAATAGGCGTGAAAATACTGCTTCTCGCTACTACGCCACAATCGCCGCAATTGTATCAGGCCGTAAACCAGGCGCGATAAGGCTAGCAGTATTCCTAAAACATACATTCCGCCTACTATGGGCCAAACACTGAATCCCAAGGCACTATTGGCCACTGTATCGCTTTGGATGGCATGTGTACCCCCAATTTCAACCAGGGGCAACCAATTGATTTCCTCCCAGGGAATCGGTATATACTGGCTTTTCCAATCCCCCATCGGCCACTCTACCAGTGGAAAAAGCAAACCAACCCCGAAACTGCACAATAGGTAAAAACGGGATATGCCAAAAAAAGTGGACTGGCGCAGCAAAAGAGCGTATAAACCCCATAAAACCAACCAAACGGCATTGACTTCCAATAAATAATTCAGCATGAGATGGCAGATTTATCGGTTTTGAACAAGGGTTTTATTCGTCTTCTTCCATTTGATCCAATAGTCGCTCCAAGTCTTTGGCATCCAGGTCTTTTTCTTCAATCAGGAAAGACACCAAACGATTCATAGAACCCTCGAAGTAATCGGATACCAGGTTTTTGAGTGAAAAGCGGCTGTAGGCTTCTTTGCTGACTTGCGGTTCATAAACAAATATTTTTCCATAAGCCTTATGGGTCAGGAAGTTCTTTTTATCATCCAGTATCCGCACAATGGTCGAAACGGAGCTGTGTGGCGGTTTGGGCTGCCCCAGCTTTTCTTCCATATAGTTTCGGATGTCGCTCACCGTACACGGGGCGATTTCCCAGATGATTTGCATGATTTCCTCTTCTGCACGGGTTAATTTTTTCATATCGAAATGTTTCTGGAAGCAAATATATAACGTATTTTTTAGTTACTAAACTTTTCTTCTAAATTTTAACTAAAAAATACGTTATAAAAAATTTTACCCTCCATAAAATAAATGCACAGTTATTTGCATTGATTAAATTGTCAATTCATTAACCTTTAAAAATTACTTGAATGAAAATTTTGAAATTATTGCTGGTGATCGGTGTGATCACATTTTTTGCCTCCTGCACGGAAGATGACAACACCCCAAGCGGTGGTTTGGTCGGTACCTGGAAAGTAACGGCTGTTGATTACAGCGGTACATCGACTACCAGCCTGCCGGGCTTCCCGACAACTACTGCCACTTTCACTGGCACTGGAACGGACATGGATTTAACGATTACCTTTAAAGAAAATCCAAACGAATATAAAACTTCTGGCGACTACAGCATCAATTTGGTATCGACCATTTCTGGCCAATCTTATAATCAGGTATGGACCAATCAAGGATTCATCAGCGATGGCGTCTGGGAACGCAATGGCAATGAACTCATCATTACCGTGAATTCAACCGGAGAAACTAATACCTCAGTTATCGAAGAAGAAACGGATGACAAATTGGTGTTGAGCTACGGTGAAACCAAAACAGAAACCGATGCACTATCCGGTGCCGTAATTGTTACTGAAGTTGAGGGTACCTATACTTTTGAAAAACAGTAATGTTGCTCTGGCATGAAAAGCGGGTTAAAATTTAGCCCGTTTTTCATGCTACTCCCTAATCACTTGTCCCCAATTTTTACCTTACCGAAAATACAAGTGCAGTGTGTTTTTTACCTATCTTTCCTACCTATGAGGTAATACATTGCTTATCCAGTTTGCACTTGCTATGAAAAAACCCAAACTACTCCTTTTTGGCCAGGGCAACATCGGTACTTTCGTTGGCGCGGCTCTGCAACATCATTCGGATCGCCTGTTACACTATGTACGGCATCCTCATCAGCTTAGGGAGTCTATCCATATTCAGTTCAATGATCGCCGCAAGCGCCCACACAAAATCCGAAAAGGAACGCATTATACTTATAGCTGCATCACCACCCTCGACTCTATTGCTGAGTTTGATTACATTTTATTGCCTTTAGCTCATTACCATTGGAAAACAGCTATAAGCACCCTACTGCCATTGGTTCGCGAACATCAGGTGTTGGTACTGATGGGCAATTTTTGGGATGAAATGGCGTGGCTGGAAACAAACATGGGACAGCATCCTTATATTTTTGCATTTCCCAACTTTGGCGGCTCCATCACAGGAAATCAAATCGGCGGCTGGCTAACCCCCCATTTTACAGTTGGGGTGACTAACCCGCTTTATCAGCAACACTTGCAGCTTTTCTGCGATTTCTTGCGCTTGGCAGGCTTTCGCCCCCGGCTGGAGCAAGATATTGCTGCTTGGCTAAAAACCCATTTTGCCTATAATGCGGGTATGATGGCCAGCGCCGCCAAACACGATGGATTTGTCAAGCTGACAAGCAGTTGGTCGGGCTTGATGGATATGTATCGCTTGATACGGGAGTGCATGGAGGTAGCTCGACTCCTAGGCAGCGACGTAAAAGCCTTTCCAGAAGGGCGATCCGCCTACAAACCTTTTTGGTGGAATACTTTGACCACCCGACTGATTTTTCTTTTGCCAGGCCTGGCCAAAAGTATTGACGCTGGGAAAAACCTCAACGACTGGTGGAGTTATGGCAAAAAAGTTCGCGAAACAGCTCAAAATCAGTCTTTAAAAACGCCTCTTTTAGACACTTTTCAGGATATTTGGCAAACTTATTAAACAACGCCATTCCTGTTGTATGACCGAAAAACAAAAAATGTTGGCCGGGCTACCTTACCATTCCCGCGACCCGGAGCTGATAGCCATGTACCACCGGGCGCGAGCGTTAATGCAAGCCTACAACCAACTCGATTCCCGCGATTTGGAACAAAGAAAGTTTTTGCTGGAGCAATTGCTCGGTCGTGCTGGAAAAAACACCTGGATCGAAGCCCCTTTTTTCTGCGATTACGGGGAAAACATTTTCATTGGCGACGATTCATTCATCAATTGCAACTGCATTTTTATTGACAACAACCGGATCACCATTGGTAAAAACGCCTTAATTGCCCCGCAGGTACAGATCTATACCGCCACCCATCCTTTAAAAGCGGAAGAGCGCATACAATCGAGCGCACATGGCAGCGCTTACCTAACACAAACCCAAGCCGTCAGCATTGGCGATGATGTCTGGATTGGCGGCAATACCATCATCTTCCCAGGTGTTTCCATCGGAAATAAGGTAACCATTGGCGCTGGCTCCGTAGTTACCAACTCCATCCCGGATGGGGTGCTGGCTTATGGGAATCCTTGCCGGGTGGTGCGGGAGTTGTAGGGTAAAATGAATAATATCGTTTTAGTTTGGGTCATCATTCCCCGATATCCCGACGATGAGCAATTGCCCTACACCTACGGATTCGATGTTTAAACCCCTTTTTTGTTAAAAAAATAATAAACTGTCTTTACTTTGTAGCGATTCGGAAAAAAACAGACGTTTTCCTACAACCTCAAAGTAAATAGCATGAAACGCAACCTTTCAACAATTGCATTCTTATTGCCAGCCTTTCTGGTAATTGCCCAAAACAGTGAACATTTAAGCTATATCGAGCGCTACAAAGAAATCGCCGTGGAAGAAATGGAGCGCACAGGCATTCCTGCCAGCATCAAGTTGGCACAGGGTATCCTGGAGTCCAATGCTGGAAAAAGTGAATTGGCCAGAAAAGCCAACAACCATTTCGGTATCAAATGCGGCAGCGATTGGGATGGCAAAAAATACTACAAGGAAGATGACGACTACGACGATAAAGGGCAACTGATCGAATCCTGTTTTCGGGAGTACAAAGACCCCGAATCCAGCTATATCGCCCATTCCGAATTTCTGCGCGATCCAAAAAAACAATACCGCTACGGATTTTTGTTCCGCCTGGATCAGGAAGACTACAAAGGCTGGGCTAAAGGATTAAAAAGTGCTGGCTACGCGACCAGTGCCAGTTACGATTATAAATTGATCGACATTATTGAGCGCTATGAGTTGTTTCGTTTTGATGCCCTCACCCGGGTCGATATTGTAGAGGAAGATCAAAAAGACCAGGATCAGGATGATCCAACTACCCGGCCACCTGACCAGCCAAATAACGTGGGCAGAACGGGTGTGGTTTATACCAATAATGATGTAAAATATGTATTGGCGGCCAGTGGGGATACCCCAGCAGAGATTGCCCGCCAAAACGGCATCAAACTGAGCCAATTGCTGAGCTTCAATGAGGGGCTAAAAACCGGTCATCAGGAATTAAAACAGGGCGAAGTCGTTTACATCCAAAACAAACGCAGCAGTTACAGAGGTAGAAAAACCTGGCACTACGTCAAAGAAGCAGAAACGGTTTATGGCATTTCCCAGCTTTATGGTATCACGGAAGAGTGCGTATATAAGCGCAACAAATTGCAACCCGGTATGGAACCCGCCATCAACGAAAGACTGAAGTTGCGCGGCTCTAAGGTGAATCAACGGCCAAAATTGAAATCGGAAGTCCCCGATAGAGATAAAAACACCAATGCTCCCGATGAGGACAAAGACGGCTTGCTCGACATGATTGAAGAAGATAGCCCAAACAAAGAACCGGAACTGCCCCCAAGCAAAACGGAGGACACTAAGCCTACCCCCACCAATCCTCCGGTAAAGGAGACGACCCCAGAGGTAAAACCCACGCCAAATCCTAAGCCAGATACGGGTTTTGATGAGGAAGAGGTGAAGCCTACTCCACCAACACCAAGCAGTGATGCCGTTTACCATACGGTACAAACAGGAGATACCCTTTGGAATATTTCCCAGCGCTATGGCACTACGGTCGAAAAGATAAAGGCCCTCAACAACCTCAGCACCAATACCATTTCGGTAGGCATGAAATTAAGGGTGAAGTGAGGCCACGCTGGTTTCAAGGCTAAAGGTCTCTAGTGCTCAATACCGCCACTCATCCAAATGGTGGGCAAATAGCTTCGCCAGGTTTTCTGCATCAGAAATACCCCGGTGGTGGATGCCAGTGAACTCAAAACCCGCCGCCTGCACCGCTGCTTTCAAGCCTTTGGGCTTGTTCAATCGGCGCAACTCTTGGTATTGCTGTTTCAGGTTGATGTGCGGTTCTGCCCAGTCGTAATCCATCCGGTGCAACTGACAGTCCTGGATCAGCATTTTTTTATCAAAATTGCCCCAAGAGGCCAGCAGGTAATCTTCCTCAAAAATTTCGGCCCAATCCTGAAAATCTTCAATTACTTGAGGGAAAGTATCAGCGCGATCAACGTTGTGTTGATCGATAGTGGTCAGTTGTTTGCAAAAATAAGATAGGTTGGGGTTGATAACAGGGCGGATAAATCGGTTGAATATCCCTTCCACTTCGCCATAGCCATTTAACCGCACTGCGCCAATTTCGATGATCTCCTGTACTTTGGATGCTGGCCGCCCTTCCCAACAAGTAGCTTCCACATCTAATACGATGAAATTCAAAATACTTGGATTTTAATACATGCTTCTTTGACAAATCCCGCAGAGATCGCAAACCAAATTAGCGGTTCACCCCGCTGATTTGATTAATGAAATTAGCGGGTCACTTCGAGTGCCCGATAATCTGAGGAATGAAATTAGCGGGTCACTTCGAGTGCCCCGCTAATTTGAGGAATTTGTCAAAGAATGTAATAAATTTATAATTTCCTTCCTCATCCCGCTGTCATCTCCGGCCATTCACTCCAACGCTGTTGTGCTTGAGGCACCTGTTTCCACTCTATCGCTGAGGCCAGGCCATAATTATCCATCCTGTTGTGATAAAAGTACAATATTTTAAAGCTATCGCTCACCAATTCGCCTTTTTTATTGAATCGGAGCGGGCTATCCAGGTGATAACTCCCCAAGCGTTTGATACCGTGCTGAATCAAGTCGTCCAAATCCCAATAAATTTGATCAGAAAGTTGAATTTTTTCCTGATCCTTTAGGACAAACAATTTCTCCCGCAATTGGTAAACCACTTCCTTTACCGTTTCTAACGGGAACACATATTCATCTTCTGGAAGCCGCAGAATGCCGTACAAATCCAGGCGGCTGTTTTCTTTTTTCAATACTTCAAAAGCAGCAAAAGCCAGCAAATGACTGCTCAAGACTATATTGTCTATATGGTACCGCTCGGCGATTTCATCGGCCAATATGCGGGTGTATTCCGATTCGCGTTGCAGGTGCTTGACCACTTTTCCATCCGTAAAAAAGTACTCTTGCAGTTGAACAGGTCGCTCGCTTTTGTCAAAACTGTTGCCATCCGCGTCCACAAAATTGCCCAAAACATCCATCGGTTGCCCAAACGACAAGGTGATGTCGTTGCTTTCCGCAAAAAAGCGCCACGCGAATTTCAGGATCTTTCTAAGGCTGTAAAAATCATCTTTCGATTTGATGTAGCGCTCTTTGCCTATGGCGCGCAAATGTTGTTCGATCAAAAATGGCGCTTCCAGCACAAAATGATAGCTCAATACAAGAGGTACGATAAAAATCTTTTTTTGCTCCCCTTTTTCAAACAAAGCACGCTGCGCCTCAACCGCGGTGCCCAACAGCCCAAGCTTTAACTTGCTCTCCAAGGCCCCCGACCGCGATCGGGTACCGCCCGGAAAAAACAAGCTATTCACCCCACGCTGAATCGACAAATTCGACATGGCCTTCAGGGTTTCCAGGTAAATCGGGTTCTTTTTGCGACGATCTACCCGGTAAGCACCTAGGCGATTCATAAAATAGGCCGTGTAACCGGTGTTGTACAAATTCAAGCCCGCTCCGTAGGAAAAAGAAGGCAAGCCGGCAAAGGTATCCATGGCATAACCAATCAGGATGGAATCCAAATTGCTAAAATGGGTGGGTACCACCACCACAATACCCTTCTTCATCAAAGCGCGTACTTCTTCTACTCGGCCTTTTACCAGCATGCGATTGGAGAGGCGTTCCTGTGCCTTGCGTTTTCGACCAAGGTAAATCCGGGTAGCGGCATTCAGCAAGCGCGTAAAAAAGAGGGTTAAAAACTTACGGGCAAAAAGAAAAGTTTTGATGCGGAAAGTGCCGACAATCTCTTCAGCATAGCGGGTAATAATTTTCCGGAGGATTTCTTCATTGGTTTGAGCCGCCTCTGTCTCCGTGCGATCGAGGGAATAGCCGATGAGTTGTTTGCCTACCTTGCGCCAAAATTGGGCCTCATTGGGCGGATCCACTTTCCAGGGCTCTTCCTTGATTCGGATGCGTTCGAGGTAAATGGTTTTTGAAATAATGTCGGTTAGCTCCGAAGTGGGTTTACTCAAAAAACGTTCCAGTGTAAACTGCACAATTTCCTGAACAAAAGCTTTGCGATCCTCACTCAGTTGGTAAATGGGCCAATCCTCTATGTTTGGGAAAACGTGTTCCCGATAAGCTTGTTGTTCATCCATGTCCTATGCGATCATTTACACCAGCGATAAAGTTTAAAATGTCATCATCTCCTATTTTGTTAACCGCAGAGGTGATAAACTGTTCAGGAAGTGTTTCCCAATACTGTAGCAACTCTGCGCGAATGGCTTCAATATTGGGCGCTATTTGCTCTGGCTTCAAGCGATCCGTTTTGGTATAAACCAGTACAAAGGGCACAGCCATTTCGCCCAGCCAGTTGATGAACTCCACGTCAATTTTCTGCGGCGGAATATTGGCATCAATCAATACAAAAGCACATTGCAGGTTATCCCTGCGTACCAGATAATTCTGGATCATTTTCTCCCATTCCTTGCGCTTTATTTTGGAAATTTTGGCGTAGCCATAGCCCGGCAAATCCACCAAGTACCAAGATTGATTGACGAGGTAATAGTTCAAAAGCTGCGTTTTTCCCGGCTTATTGGACGTATGGGCGATATTTTTCCGCCCCGTCAAAAAATTGATCAGTGAAGATTTTCCCACATTGGAACGACCGATGAAGGCATATTCTGGCCGTTCGTCCTGCGGACATTTCGTATCACTCGGAAAACTCCCTACAAAATCGACCTGATGTATCGTCATTGGATGTTGGATGATAGATGAAGGATAATTCAACCAGCAGGAATCAAACCGCCTGAATAATATCGTACTGCGTCAAAATCTGCATCATCCCCGCTTTGTCTTTGGCCATAACGGCAGGGATATCCCGGCTGATGTACTTGCTCAACTGACTGAAGGGCAAATCTGTATTGACAACGGGAAATGGAGCGCCCATAATGGTTGCGACAGTCTTATCCGCATTGCTCAGCGGGCTTTCCAACAAGTAGCTCAATACAGCCGTTTCCGTAATAGAACCAACCATGTCGCCATTTTGCATTACAGGCATTTGAGAAATATCGTGGTCTTTCATCACTTTGAAGGCATCCCTTACCCGGTCTTCCGGGCTGACAGAGAGGAAGTTTTTGTCTTTCTTCAAAGCCAGCACATCCTTTACCCGCAACTCTGTCTCCAAAAAGCCCCGCTCCCGCATCCAATCGTCGTTGTAAATTTTGCCCACATAACGGCTGCCGTGGTCGTGAATGACCACCACCACTACATCGTCGGGAGTCAACTGGTCTTTGAGTTGTAATAAACCGGCCATCGCTGAGCCTGCAGAATACCCCAGCAATATCCCTTCCTCCCGGGCTAGCCGGCGCGACATCAAGGCACCATCTTTATCGCTTACTTTTTCGAATAAGTCGATCACTGAAAAATCGACATTGGCGGGCAATATGTCTTCCCCGATGCCTTCCGTGATGTAGGGATAAATTTCTTTGGGGTCAAAAACACCGGTCTCATGGTATTTTTTGAACACCGATCCGTAGGTATCAATTCCCCAGATTTTTATGTTGGGGTTCTGCTCTTTCAAATATTTTCCTGTGCCGGAAATAGTCCCCCCCGTGCCAACGCCTACCACCAAATGGGTTACTTTACCTTCTGTTTGCTGCCATATTTCCGGGCCAGTGCTTTCGTAATGCGCCTGCCGGTTAGACAAATTATCGTACTGGTTGCACCAGTAAGAATTGGGAATTTCCTGGCTCAGTTTTCTAGCCACCGAGTAGTAAGAACGGGGATCTTCCGGCTCCACATTAGTTGGGCATACGATGACCTCTGCCCCCAGTGCTTTTAGCAAATCTATTTTTTCTTTGGATTGCTTATCACTGGTAGTGAAGATACATTTATAGCCTTTCACGCAGGCTGCCAGAGCCAAGCCCATGCCTGTATTGCCAGAAGTACACTCAATAATGGTACCACCTGGTTTTATATCGCCCCTCAATTCGGCGTCGGCCAGCATTTTTACGGCCATGCGGTCTTTGATCGAATGGCCTGGATTGAAAGTTTCCACTTTCATCAATACCAGGGCAGGTATTTCGGCTACCACCCGATGCAATTGCACCAAAGGCGTGTTGCCAATGGTTTCCAGGATGTTCTGGTAATATTTCATAAAGGCTTGAATTTTGCGGCAAAGCTCGTAAAAATAGCTGACATAGCCCTATTCCACGCTTTATTGATGATACTTTATCCGAGAGAAAAAGCGGGAATCTATCACTCCGAGCATATCAGCCGCCAATGGCGATACGACCACTTTGACGTCTGGCTCAAATGCCGACTCTGGTATTCGCCCAATGACGATCAAATGTATGGTGCGACTGTTCATCGGATTGGTCACTTCTATGACGGAGTTGATGGGCGCTGTGCGGTGCAAGGCGTACAAATCGGAACTTTCTTTGCTCCCTTTTGGCCAACCAGCCACCCCTTGTTGATTGACCTCTTTTTTATTGACATTTTCGCGCAAGTACAATTTTTTCAAAGCGTTCAAGCGCCTTGCCAGAGGCCCTCCATGTACCCGCCTCAGGCTATCCGGCACCCCATTGATGCTCATCCAGCCAATATGCAGTATTTGCCCGGTTTTGACGTTGTGATCCGTCATGCCGTTCCGCTTTTGCAAATCTTCTACTGGCATCTCAAAGTAAGTTTTTGAAATGCGGTACATCGTTTCTCCCTTTTGCACCTGGTAAAAGACCGGTATATAATCCTTCTCTTTATATCGCTTGGGTTGGTACCGATAAATGGCGCGATTGGGAAGGGGTATGCTGACGTTCATCCCCACTTTGAGGGTTTTCTCCTTTAATCCGGGATTATAAAAATACAATTCCTCGATGGATAAACCATAGAATTTGGCCAGAGAATACAGGGTTTGCTTGGCCTCGATGCAGTGATCAAAATACTTATCCCCAATGACATCCAACTTCAGGAATACGGAATCCCCTGGAAGCAGGTAGTGCGTGCTGTCGCCTGTAGCCGTAGCATGCAAGCGAAGGGATAAAAAGAGCAGAAGAAAAAAAACACCGTTTCTCATAGTTTGTTGGTTATTTTCAAAAAGCATTCGACCTTTACGGGCCAAATCGCTTTTTGGGGGCTATTCGAATAACTGGCATCTAATCAGGTAATACAATAGCTGGATAGAACTAAGCACAAATATATGAAAACACTGGCTATAATTCCGGCGCGTTTTGCTTCTACCCGTTTTCCGGGTAAACCTTTGGTAGAAATCCAAGGTAAAAGCATGGTACAACGGGTATATGAGCAAGCTTCCAAAGCCAGCTTAGTAGCCGCAGCAGTAGTGGCTACCGATGATACCCGCATTTTCGAACATGTACTGCAATTTGGAGGACAAGCTATGATGACCGACCCCAGTCACGCCAGCGGCACCGATCGCTGTGCAGAAGTAGCTGCTCATTATCCAGACACCGATTACTTCGTCAACGTTCAGGGGGATGAACCTTTTATACAACCTGAGCAAATCGACCTGGCGCTAGAACCTTTGTTGCGGAAAAACCAAAATTTTTCGATCAGCACCTTGGCGAAAGCCATCACACATGGCGAAGATATATGGAATCCCAATGTAGTGAAAGTGGTCTTTGGCCACAAAGGGCAAGCACTTTATTTCAGTAGAAGCGCGATCCCTCATATCCGGGGCGTGGAACAAGTGCAGTGGCTGCAACAGGCGGTATTTTACAAACACATCGGTCTGTATGCCTTTACCCGTCAAGCACTTTTGGAGGTGTCTCAATTGGAAAAAGGCCGCTACGAACAGGCTGAATCGCTGGAACAATTGCGCTGGTTGGAGCAGGGCTATGCCATACACGTGGGCATTACGGCTTTGGAAACCATCGGTATTGATACACCGGAAGATTTATCCCGGCTAGATACCCTCAATTTTTAACTCAAAAATACGGCCTGCTCAGAGGCCTCCAGTATTTTTACCTCTATGTTTTCCCTCAGGGTGGTGGCCAAAGACAGTCCGAAGTAATCCACCTTGATGGGGAATGATTTGTGGCTTCGATCTACCAAAACCGCTACTTCGACTTTGCCCGGTAGTGTTTGCAACAGAGGCTTGATGGCATAAAAAATAGTCCTGCCCGTATTCGCCACATCGTCCACCACAATGATGGCCTTGCCTGTTAATTGCTCGATTGGCACATCAATGGTAATTTCCCGTTCTAGGGGGTCAGCCGGATTGAGGCGTATTTGCGAAAGCGTGATAGGTATGGCCGAAACGGCTTGGATGGCCTCCAACAACAAACGGGCAAAACCCATGCCGTTGTTGTTGATGCCCGCCAGCACCAGTTCTGATTCCTGATAATTCCTTTCGAGGATTTCGTAGGCCAGCCGCTTTATTTTTTGCTCAATTTGCCGCTGATCGAGTATTTTCATGTTGTCGTTTTTTTATGGATGACCGCTCGGATAATGCTGTACTGCGCTGCCAAATAAGTGAGCATGATCCAAACCCGAACGTTGCCTATTTCGACCTTATCGCTGAATTTATTGACTGCAATCAGGCTGTCAGAAAGTACAAACAGCAACACGCCAGTGAATAGCAATCGAAAAATGGCAGGCGGTAATTTGTTTTTCAAATTAAACGCTGAAACGGCCATCGTGACGATCACCGTGCTGTACACTGCTACGGGTACTTTCATATCGCCAGGGATTCCCGGCCACAAAAATAACAACATACCCGCTAAAAATGCGGCAAAAAACACCAATACCCACTGCGACTGAAAGATCAGCCCTGTTCTACTTGCGTCCAAATGCCGGAAAGCCGCGATATAAAACAAGTGGGCCACTAAAAAACTGGCCAACCCCAGTAAAAAGAAAATTTCCATCCGCGGGCCATGCTCTACAAATAGCAAAAGCGTATCCCCGCCAAAAGAGAACAACAGCGCCAACAATACCCATCGGCAAAAGCGATCAAAACGCCCGGCTACATTTCCATAAAACCACCCCGCCAACAAAGGCATCAACAGCGGTTTGCTGACCAAGACCAAGGTTTCCTGCTGCGCGTATTCCGCCCATAGGTTCAGGAGGGCACAGCAAAAAAATAGCACTAAAGCTATGGAAGCATTTTTCATATCAATTGCTTTCGTCGTAGGTCTTTTAGACACACTTTTCATCCTTTACCAACTTACCCCGGCACCACCACCGCCCGATCTGCCGCCGCCCCAGGAACTACCGCCACCACTGCTGCCAAAGCTTCCACCGCTGGAAGATCGGGTTTTCTTAGGTATCACCACCCGCTTGACCTGATTGTAGTGGCAGTTTTTACACAAAAATGTCTGCTCGCTCAAACCGGAATGGGAATAAGTTGCCGCCTGAATAACTTTGGAATGCGAGTGATAATAGGTGCGGTAATTGCATTTAGGGCAATTGGAATATTTGGTAAATCGAGTTGTATAACGCAGAATGAGGACTTCCTTTTGGTCATCGGTGACCCAAACATCGTAGTCCACCGAGCCAATCTCTTCTTCTGTTATTTGGCCATACTCCAGGAACGCGTCGTCTTCTGCTTCGGAAAGCTTGTGCATGGGCAAACCCGATTCTTTGCCGTAGCGCGGATGGTTGCGCAGGTAGTTCAGTCGGTATTTCAAATAGAAATACACCAAAAGATAAGGCACTGGAAACAAAATGATGAATGCGAAAGAATACACCCAGCGCACAGCGCGGTAGCGGTCGTATAAATCCTGTTTGCTGAACGTGGTATAAACCAGCCAAAATAACAGCAATAAATGAAAAAACGCATTGACCCAAATGTACCAGCCCAACGCAGCGGGCAGGCCTGGAAAAGGATGAAATACTGGTTTGCTGTTGCTTAATCCTGTTTCGGAACGGATTTCAGCCAATGCTTCCGGGCTTTCGAGCGTTGTTTTTATTCGGATTAAGGTATTGATCAAGCCCTGGCCGTATTGTCCTTCCCGGAAATAGGGCACTAATTCCTGCATGCCGATGCGATAGCAAGCCACATCGGGCAATATGCCTTCCATCCCATACCCCGTTTCAAATTCGGTTCGCCTTTGATCCAATACCGAAAAAATCAGCAAACCATTGTCCACATCAGCCTGGCCGATGCCCCAATAGCTGAATAATTCGGTAGCAAAATCTTTGGGGTTTTCCTCTCCAATACTCTGGACAATAACGATGGCGATTTGGGCGGTCGATTCCTCCTCCAAACGGGCAGCCACACCATTCAGTTGCATGACCTCCGCCTCCGATAAAATACCATCGGGATTGCTCACATAGCCGCCATCCAATTGCTTGGGGTTCGGTAAGGTTTTGACGGTGTATGCCTGCTGTGCGTAAACGGATATTCCTGTGCAGGCAACCAGGAATAAAACAGGAATCAGGTATTTGTGGAGCATATCATTTGATTAGACAAGGTCTTTGTCGTCCCAGGCTGGTTTTTCTTTTTTTTCCAATTCTTTTAATTCCAAATAATCGGAATCGCCGGCATCCGATGAAGCGTGTTTTCCTTCAGGCAAGCGGCCTTGTGCGGGGCGTTTTTTTCGCAACTCCCGCTGGATTTCTTTTTCTTCCCAGTCTTCTGTCATGACTTCTGTGCCAGGCAGGCCGAATACCCGAATATAATGCATGGCAAGCCCAATACCCCACCCCAACATAGGCCAGTAAAACCACCAGTTGAAAGGGCTGGTCAGCATGTTGAGTATAAAAAAGAAAGCCCCCATTACGACATAAGTCCCTAGGTGGGTATAGAATTTTTTCTTTTCCTGCACTTTTTTTCGGGCTTCCAGATATTGTTGGTCGTACATCCCTCTGCTTTTTTTCGGTAAGGTTGACAGTTTAATGCCAAATTTACAAAATATTCCGACGAAGTTATGGACTTTTTTGATGGGATAATCCCGCAGCCTTAAAACACTAAAAGGCTTTCTTATAAAAATTTGATGCTGTGCAAAGCCAGGAGCTATTCATCAAAAAAATGCTTTTGATAAAAAGTGTTTTGAACCAGACAGCGTACAAAGTTCCAAAATTTAGCGGGGCACTCGAAGTGACCTGCTAAATATGACTTGTCAGCTCCACGTGATTTGTCAAAGAATCAAATTTTTTTTGCCCCACTTTGTGCCCTTTGTTTCTTTCTTGCCCCCGTCCGATCCGCTGAAGTGTATCGGCATCAGCAGGATTATCCTGTCCGGATTGATCCGGTCGGGCGGGCCGGGCAGGCGACTGCATTGGCGGGTGTGGTTCAAAAAAAAGCAGCGCTCATTCCAGCACAAAGCGCACAAATTGGTTACATTTCCACAATTTAGCGGGGCACTCGAAGTGACCCGCTAAATATGGCTTGTCAGCTCCACGTGATTTGTCATTCCGTTCCTGTGAAGCACTGCAAAACCGGGAAGCACAAAGGCTTCCTTGTATCTTTTCCATGCCTGCGCCTTTATATTCCCCGATATAGCCCTGCT
>CALMIR010000009.1 GCA_937864265.1 uncultured Saprospirales bacterium
AAGAAATTGGGTGAGGGTGAGGGTGAGGGTGTGGGTGTGGGTGTGTTGCAACACTAAGGCAGTAAGAAAGTAAGGGAGTAAGATCGAACATCGTACATCGTTAATTCCTGCCCGAATGGTGAATGAAATGAGCCAGGCGGGGTACATCATAAATCGGAAATCCAGAAATTGGGTAAGGGTGGGCATGGCTAGGCTTAAGCTTAGCCCCACTCACACCTCGATTCCTCCCTGCTCGACCGGGTGCAGCCCGGGCGGGAACAGCCTAGCTTTCCGCCCCGCCGTCGATTCCTCAAATACTCGAAAGCCTAGCTTTAGTCCTGCCCTCAGTTGCTCAAGAGCCTAGCTTTCCGCCCCGCTCTCAAATCCTCACCCACAAGGTATCTACAAAATAAGCTTTAGGATCAAAAAAATGTTGTTTGACTTGGAATCCATTTTGCACGGCCAGGGATTCTATCTCGTGCAAGCTGTATTTTTTGGAAAGTTCCACTTCGATGGCTTCCCAAGCTTGAAAGTGGAAAGTGGTTTGAAGTGATTGGATGTTTACCTTTTGGGGCATTGTGCTGACGAGGAAACTACGGGCTTCCCCTGTAACTGGGTTGTAGCTTTCCCAATGCTTGAATTGGTGCAGTTTGAAATCCGCATCCAATTCCCGGTTGATTCTCGCGATCAAATTGAGGTTGAAAGCTGCCGTTATACCAGTTTCATCGTTATAGGCATCTAAAATCGTTTGCGGATTCTTCTTCAAGTCGAATCCAATCAATACCAAGTCGCCGGGATTGAGATTTTCTCTCAGCAGTAGTAAAAAATGATTGGCTTCAGCAGGAAAAAAATTGCCGATGTTGGAACCTAAAAACAGCACAATATTCCGGTACTTTGACTGTTTCTTTAGGTCGCCGAGGACTTTAAAATAGTCTCCATGCTGGCTTTTTACGGATAGGCCGGGTACTTCAGACTGGAGCATATTTTCTAGCTCTAGCAGCACATTTTTAGAAATATCAATAGGGCAGTAGTTGAATGGAATGCCCTGCTCCTGAAAATATCGAAGCAATACCTTGGTTTTGGTGCCATCTCCGGCGCCCAATTCGATTAGATGAAAGGGGTTTCGGCCAAAGGCTTCCAGGATAGCCGATTTTTGCTGTTGGAAGATAGCCATTTCACTGCCTGTGAGGTAATAGGAAGGCATGGCCATTATCTGTTGAAATAGTCGGTCGCCTTCCGCATCGTAAAAGTACCGAGAGGAGAGCTTTTTGGGATTTTGCGAAAGCCCGGTTTGAACATCCTGGGCAAAAGCGCTGAGGGCCGTGGCCGATTTGGATCGCGTTCGTTCAGCCATAATGATTGGAATTATTGAGCCAGCCGAATACCGGTGAACTGCCAGCCTTCGTCTGCATGGAAAAAATTGCGGTAAGTCGGGCGGATGTGCTCGCGGGGAGTCGCGCAGGAGCCGCCGCGGAGTACCATTTGATTGACCATAAACTTGCCATTGTATTCGCCCAATGCACCCTTAAAGCGAGGGTAGCTGGGGTAGGGCAAATAGGCGCTGCCCGTCCATTCCCAAACATTGCCCAGGAATTGAAAATCGCCGGTGTGAACACTGGTTGGATGCCAAAGACCAGATTCCAGCAAGTTGCTGCTGGTCGAGGCTTCGGGCTGGTAATACAGGCAGGCAGCCTCCCATTCTTGTTCGGTGGGTAGGCGCATTTCGCGGAAGCGGGCATAAGCGTCCGCTTCGTAATAATTGATGTGCGTGAGGGGTAAATTTAGATCGAGCGGGCGAATGCCTGATAAGGTATAATGAAACCAGGTGTCGTTTTCCCTAAACCAGTACATTGGGGCCTTTAGTTCTTGTTGCTTTACCCAGGCCCAGCCTTCTTCCAGCCAGTATTCAAAATGGCTGTAGCCACCGTTTTCTATGAATTCCAAGTATTCGCCATTGGTAACCGTCCGATTGGCTATGGCATAGTCGTGCAAGTAAACTTTGTGCGCGCTCAGTTCATTGTCCCAGCAAAAACCAGTCCCCTGGTATCCGATGTTGTAAATGCCTTCTGCCATGTCCAAGAAACGGAGTGAAGCAGGGGCGGGCGGCTGTTCGGGCTTTCGTTCACAGTAAACGGGATAGAGCGGATTGTGGCCGTAGCTGTATTTGATGTCGGTAACTAACAGTTCCTGGTGTTGCTGTTCGTGCTGCAGACCGACTTCCAGCAATTGTAAAACCTCCCCATCAAGGACCGATTCGCAGAGCCAGGCCGTCAGGTGTTGATCCACATGCTTTCTATAGGCCAAGACTTCTTCCAGGGAAGGCCGGATCAAATTGCCCCTTTTGGAGCGCAAAATACGCGGCCCTTGGCTTTCGTAGTAGCTGTTGAAACAATAGTGCAGGGATGGGTTAAAAGGTTGATACCCCGTAGCAAAGACTTGCAAGATGAAATTTTCGAAAAACCAGGTTGTATGCCCCAAGTGCCATTTGGGGGGGCTGACAAATACGACGGGCTGCGCCAGATAATCGACTTCTTGCAATGGTTGGCAAATGGCCAGGCTTTGGGCGCGGATGTTTTCGTAACGCAAAATAAGCGCTGTATGGATGGGCGTTTTTTCAATAGAGGTCATGTCTGAGTTTTGCAAAAACAGGGTATTAAAAGTAAACGCAAGACAGGAGCGATGGTTTGGCGAGGGCTGAAATTAAAGCGGTATTGCCTGTCAGTACCTGGGTTGCGCAATGCCCAGGTCGTTTACTTCGATGGTTAGGACAATGGCCACTATTTTTTCGCGAGTAAGCTGGGTGTGGGTTTCCAACTGATGCTTATAAAAAACGGAAAGCGCCTCTATGAAGTAGAACAGCGCTTTATTCAGATCACCTTGTTGTTCATAAACTTCGCCCAGATTGAACAAATCTTCCCCTTCGCCTTGGGCAAAGCCAATGGCTTTGTCGAGTTCCAGCGCATGTTTGTGGCAGTAGAGGGCTTTTTCATATGCTTTGGTTTCTTTATAAATCAAGCCCATGTTGCCCAGTTGAGTAGCCGCACCGCGCATATATCCCAATTCCTTGTGGATTTGATAGGCTTCGCGGATGTATTCCAGCGATTCGGAGAATTTTTTTTCTTCTAGGTAGATCAATCCGATATGCCCTTTGTGATTGGCCAGGCCTTCTTTGTAATTCAGCGCCTGGTGGGTTTTGATGGCCCGTTCCAGGTAGTCTTTAGCTTTAGCACTATTTTTTTGGTGGTAAAACAGCAAGCCGATATTGCCCAGGGTATTGCCCTCGCCTTCCAGGTCGCCTGTCCTGCGGTCAATTTCAAGGGCCTTTTGGTAATTTTCCAGTGCTTTGTCGTATTGCTGAGATCGGTGATGCAGCGCGCCTAAACGAACCAATGATCGTGATTGATAATCTTCATTTTGCAGTGAACTGGCCAATTGGTAAGCTTTTTCAAAATATTGCCTGGCTTTTTCCAAGCGCGAAATCTGGTAGGCAGTTTCTGCTGCACTGAAATACCGCCGCAACAAAACGGCTTTATGAGGGCGCTTTTTGTCCAATTCTTCTAGGAGTAATACCTCGGCTTCATCAAAGGCTTCCAGGCCACTTGAGGGGCTTTCCGTCGCTTTGAAATCAGTCTCTATGGCGGCTTGCTCGTCGGTAAATTGTTCGATTACATTGCTGTAAGAAACAAAATCATACGCTTTGGTCAGTATCGTCATATAGAAAGAGGCATCCACCAGCACAATCAAACAAAGCGTATTGCGGGTAATGATGTCTCGATGCCACAACAACTGTTCAGCAGCCAATTGGGGATTATCGGTTTTTTCTCGATAAAGGGGCAGTAGGATGGGGCGGTTAAAATCCTTGTACTGATGCAGCAATTGGTAAAGGTGTTCAGAAGGTTTACCATCTTGCTCCTCTAGGTAAACGCTATTGATTTTTTTGATTAAATCGGCGACAATGGCATCGCCCAGTCTTTCTGTATCGACAGAAATGGTAGCCAGGAAAGGCATGCTGAAGTCCAGGTGCAACACGGTATCCAAAAATAATTGATACCGCCCTTTTTGTTTGTTGAACAAAAGCTGATCAATTGTCAGTTTCGGATGACTGGTTGGCATAAATTTCAACAGTTTCTTCAATGAGTGGATTCAGGCTGTACCAGGTAGGTTCGTTGCGGATGCCAATGATCTGGTTGGCCAAAAAGCATTCTATCAGTAGGTCTTCATTGCCTACTTTTGGGGTGTGGTTGACCCGGACGCTTTCCAATAGCCGAATTTTCTCCATGCCGATAATGGAGGCTTCTAATTCTTGCCTGACCCGGTCGGCACCGTAGTCCACATCCTCTTGGGTAATAAGGGGCCTATTGAGCATGCGCACCCGCCGCCCGGCGTAGGAGAGTATTTTGATAAATTGGCGGATGATACCGCCCGATTTTGCGATGGCGTAGTCCACCGCATCTTCGGAGATCAGTTGAAGCCCCGGGGCAATCCTTTTGGAAACAATTTGCCGAAATAGGGCTTTGTTGCGCTCGATCTCAGTCTGAACTTCGACGGAAGGGGGCTGGCCGATAATGGGGTTGGGCAATAGCTTCATGCCGAGGTATTCGCTGATGATGTCGCGCGATTGCTGAAATTCGCCGTAGGTCATCAATACAACGGGTACAGAAATGACCTTTTTGCAGTGTAGCCGATCCAGATACTGCCGATTGTCAACGAATAGTTTTTTGATCTTTTCTGCATTTCGCACATGATCCAACTCATTGAATACGAGCAGCAATTTCCTTTTATATTTCAATACTTCTTCGACGTAGGCAGCCACTACTTTATTGGTGACTTCAAAAATATCGCGGGGGCTGACATTGAATACTTGTCTTACGATTTCCCGCGAGTGGCTGTCCATGCGAATATTGGCAAAAACATCCACGCCGGCTTTCAGCAAGCCCAGAAAGCGGCCAATGGGGCTGTTGCCTATGCCTGCCCGTATTTCAGCGCCACCGCCTCGGTTGATGTGGTCTTCTTCTATGGTTTCAAAACTGACTCCTTCGAGTTTTTTCTTGATTTTTTCCAGCTCATGCTGAAATTTGCGTTCCAGACTACTGTGTCCACGCATCAATTGATAGGCGATGATGAGCAATACATCGGCAATGTCCACATCGTTCATGTCAAAAAGGTCGGTGGCGTAAAAAGTCACCACTTCAAATTGGCCGTTGATGTCTTCATCGGGCAAAAAATTCAGGGCAGTGGTTTTGCCGGTACCTACCTGACCCATGACGTAGATGGTCTGGTTTTCCAGGCGATCGTGTAGGATCAGGTCTTTGATTTCCATCAATTTTTCCTCGTAAACTGGCACATAGAACGCTTCTTCTTCTTTGGTGAGGAAGCCTAGAAGGAGGTTATTGACAAAGTCGTTGATATTTTCTGCGGGAGTCATTATAGCCATTGTTTTGTAGGGTTGTACCAGCCGTTTGACACAAATTTACAGGAATTTGGGCGAATTTAAAAGTTTAGGTTTGCTTGATTAAGTGGCTTGGCTATAGTGTCGTGTCGGCGGCTTCAAATTCGCATTGGTACTTGACGTAGTGGGCAAAAAAACGCTTTCTGTTAGTATGACATTTGGTTACATTATGCTTGATTAAGTGTCGGCGGAACGCGAAGTTACGCCGACACAGGCAGGCTTGATTAAGTGTCGGCGGAACGCGAAGTTACGCCGACACAGGCAATATTTCACTTAAAAGCACGTCACAAATACTGCATTTTAACACTTGACTGTTTGGCCAAAAATGAGCTACTTACAGGCGATCTAATTATTGTTCATTTTTTTAACCGCTTAATACCATGAAAAACACACCTTTTTTCATTTTGGCTGTTTTGGTATTGGTCTTTGCCTGTGAGAAAGACCTGCCTGTACCCCCCCTGATAATACATTGTTAAATCAAGTGCAGCCGCCCGAAATCGAGTATCGGGATGGCGAAAATCCTGAAGTGCCTTACACCATTTTAGGCGCATTGAGGCAGAATCCTTTCGCCATTGCCAGCATCAATCAAGCTAAAACCAATTTATACGGTCATAGCTCCCCTCCCAGAAGTGCGACCCACCATTATGTCAAATTTATGCCCTCGCAACAGGAACATCTAGTGGCTTTAGAAGATTGGGAACTCAGGGTCAGGATTCCCCTGTTTGATTTTCCATTGCAACGTGAAATTATCACCCAAGGTGAAAAATACATTGATCCGGCGGTGCAAGATTCCATTTACACGTATCGCTACGCTAGTGTACCTATTGGGACTCCTATGCCTCAGGTGCCCTATCAAACATTAGAAGCGCTGTTTTTGGATAAATCCGATCCTTTGCTACTGGCGGAGAGTTTCAGATTAAGAGGATATGCCAACAAGATAGTATCTGATGTGTTGGGATTTCGCGGCATAGATGTGGGTGGCTTGGGCGAAGAACCCGGATCGCGCATTCCTGATCCACCAAACTGTGGCACGGGTTGTACGCCTATACTAACGATAAACCCCAATGCTGGCCCGACTGCTTTTATCTGGATATGCGATTGTAGCTCCGGCGGCAGCGGCGAGCCAGAGACGAATGATTGTAACTGCCCGCTACCCAGCAACCCCAGAAACCCGGCTGGCTGTGTGCGGGTGGATTTTGACAGCGATCTCGTACCTGTACAAATCGCCACCATAAAAGTCAAGGACGATTGGTTTACAACAGATTATACGGAAACCAATGAAATGGGTTGCTGGCAGGTAAACGAGAATTATTCGGGAAAGATGAAGGTATGGGTTCAGTTTCGGAACAATAATGTAAAAGTGAAAGACCTCGACCATTGGGGCGGCATATTCACAGTGGACGATTTTGCTGGCGAATACGGTGGCGGGACGTACAATGATATTCCTGCCATTGTTTATGGGGACGGTATCGGTACGAGCAGTCTAAGCCCGAGGATGAAATGGGCTGCCGCCCATACCTTGAATACAGTCAATCAATATCGAAATCGTGCTGCCGCGGAGGGAGTGCCGCTGCCGCGGACAGGATTGATGTGGTGGAACGATAGAGGAGAAGGTGATGGCTCTGCTCCTATGTTGCAAAACAATGTTTTTACTGCGGCTTTTCAATTAATCTCTGTTTTTCGACCTGGGCTTGTTATAAGCTCTTTAATTAACGCATTGTTGCCGGATGTTTTAAATGGCTACTCTAGCAGCGAAACAGCTATACAGTTTACCGGCACCGGGTTTCATGAATTGGGCCATGTTTCCCATTACAGTTTGGTGGGAGAGTTGTATTGGCTACCGTATAGGACACACATTGTAAGTAATGCGGGATACGGTGAATTTGGCGATTTTGTTCCAATCACTTCCTTTCCAGGGATCGTAGCCCTGGGCGAAGCTATTGGCAATTTTACGGGTAATAAATATGGAGGTACAAATGCTGGTGGAGAATTTGCCGAATGGGACAATGAGGATAATTTCATCCCTCAGGGTTTGATGTTCGATTTAGGAGATGTCTCTCCCGGCGATGCAGTCACGGACCCAAATACGGGCATTACAGAAAATGACAATGTCACGGACTTTACCCCCGAAATGATTTTCAATGCCTTGACACCCAATATCACCAGCATAAGGGCCTTTAGAGACAGATTGCGTACCTTGCATTTGGCCGATACGCCCAACAACGAAATAGATTATAACAATTTGCTGGACATTTATGATGTCTTCAATTGAATTGATTCACCCCAGGCAGGCATAGCTCGGCTATGCCTGCCTTAAAATTCAAACGCATGAAATATTTACCATTTATCTTGT
>CALMIR010000010.1 GCA_937864265.1 uncultured Saprospirales bacterium
GCGTGTAACGTTCCGTCGTTTTAGAACTGTTGTGTCCCAACAGCGATTGAATGATGCGTATGTCTGTTCCTGCTTCGTGAAGGTGCGTGGCAAAACTATGGCGCAACGCATGAAAACTTACCTCTTTTTTGATGCCCACTTGCTGTTTGGCAGTTTGAAATATTTTTTGCACACTACGAGTACTGTAGCAGCCATAGTTTTGGCCTTCAAAAAGCCATTCTTTAGGTTTGTAGGTTTTGTAGTACAATCGCAAGGTCTCTAAAAGCACTTCGGAAAGCATGACGCAACGGTCTTTTTTGCCTTTAGCCGCTTTGATATGGATGACCATTCTCTGCGAATCTAAGTCTTTCAAACGCAAATTGACCACTTCACTTACCCTCAAACCAGCTGCATAACCAAGCAATAGCATGGTCTTGTGTTTGAGATTATTTACCGCATTAAAAATTGCTTTCACCTCTTCCTGGCTCAGGACATTTGGTAGTTTTTCTTCCCTTCGCGGAAAAGGCAGATAAAATTCCCAATCTTTACGCTGACGTATTTGAACATAATAATATCGCAAAGCACAAATCATAGTAACCATTGAAGACTCCGACCAGCCTTCTTTTACTTTTTCAGTAAGCCATTTCTGCGCTTCTCCTGCTTGTATTTGATCAGGACATCGGTAATTAAAATTTTGACAATACTCTTTGAATGCCGAACGATAGCTTTTTATGGTTTGCCAACTGTACTTACGAAGCATTAGCGCATCGGTATATTCTGTAAAAAGCGCCCGCAAATCCTTAGGCAAATCCAAAACCCATTCACGATTTTGCCTTACTTCCAGAAGTTTCCCTTCTTTTACCACACTCTCCAGCACCTCAGGTAGAATTTCAACCTCAATTTTGGCGGCCTTCAATCTTTCTACCAAACCTTCTCGAATGGAATTTTGGTTCAAAATCCTCCAGCATTTCCGTCCTTTATCATAATAACGTGTTTTGGTAGTCTTAATGATCTCATAAGCCGTAGCATTATAGGGTAATTCTACCAAAACATATTCTTTATTTTCAGGATGCGCCTTGATTTGCACTTTTTGGGGAACATCATTTTTTTCAAAAACAAGGAAAGGCACTTCAACGCCTGTAATTTGTTGGAGTTTCGCGAAATTTCCTTTTCTAGCAGGAACATACCAACTTTTATGCTTTTTCAGCCAAAAGCATTTATCTAGCCCAGCTTTTAGTTTTTGCCCAACTCCGAAATCACATTGCACCAGCCATCCTTTATTCTCGCAGGCAACTATGCGCAAGTTTTGTAGAGGTTCGGGATGCTTGGGTAGGTGACCATTCACCGAATCACTTGCTATGTCGGTTTGATGAATCTTTTGCTCTAGGGCAGATTCAGTCCGAATTTGGGCGTTGCTTACTAAAATTTGTAGGTCTGGAAAATGATATTTCAGTTGCTCAAAAACCTTCCTTTCGTAAGGTAAATACCAAGTTTTATAGGTCTTACTATACCGAAGTATGCCACAATGCTTCAATTTTTCTTTCGTAGAAGTGTCAGGATAGGGTAGAATACCTATCTTTTTACCTTCATCCTTATAAAAAAGTGGAAAAATTTGGAGATGCATATACTGGCATTTTGGGTTGCTTTGCAAAAATAATCCCATTGTCCCAAATAAGCAAATAATAAATCAAAAAAAAATGTTTGCCATGACAAAAGTGCTTGTAGGCCCAAGCATGCCAAATATTATAGTTTGCCCCTATTAGCCTTAAACAGAAGCGGGCATTAAAACAAACTCAATAACTCCCCCCCAGCACCCGCTTGTTCCATTCGGGTTGATGCTCAAAAAGAGGTAGTTTTTTGGGGACAGCGGTCGTACCCGTTGTATCGCTCAGCATTTGCATGAAAACGATCAAGTCCTGGATTTCTTGCTCTTGGAGTTCGAGCGGGGTATCGGGCAAGGTTTGGTAAGGCACATCCAAGCCCAGACCTATGCCGCCGCCTTTGTTGTAAAAATCGATCACTTCTTCTAAATGGTCATACACCCCATTGTGCATGTATGGCGCTGTGAGCGCGACGTTGCGCGTGGTGGTCGTTTTAAAGGAATGCCGTAAAAAAGCGGCTTCATCCTGTGGCCTGCCGCTGTTGATCCGACCCGGATCGGCATCTATCTCCGCCGGGCTGTGGCTTTTGTAGCGCGGAACCCCCAGGACTTCCGACTCCGATTCCTGATAATGAGGAGGTACCAATCCGGCAAAAGTAGGCGCAAAATGGCAGGTACCGCAGGCAGCTTTTCCCATAAACAAATTAAAACCCCGCATGGCCGCCTCGCTGAGCGTGTCGGCTTCCCCGCGAATGTAGCGATCCACTGGGCTGCTAAATGCCTGTAAATCGCTGATATAGCAGGCTATTGCATCGGAAATAGACCATCTTGAAAGCTGGTACTGCGGGAATTCGGGATAGGCTTCCGCAAAAAGGTGGCGATAAGTTTCGCTTTGTTCCAGCTTTTCGATGATTTTCAAAAAATCCGTATTGAATTCTTGTCCGCTGAGGACGACGTGCTTGATTTGGCGTTCCAGTTGTGGCTCGCGCAGGTCGTAAAAGTAGCGCTCCGCAAAAACGGAATTGATCAAACCTGGAGCGTTGCGGTCTATTTTTCCGCCGCCGTGGAGGGCAGGACTTTTATCCGCACCATCGCTGAAGGCTTTTTTAGGGTCGTGGCAGGTCGCGCAGGCGCCCTGGTTGTTGTGGGATAAAATGGGATCGAAAAACAATAAGCGCCCCAATTCCACCCTTTTTTTTAGGTTTTTCTTTTCGCCCAAATTGGCGAAGAATTCGTCGTCCAGGAAGTTTTCGGCAAAAATGTTATCTGCGCTGTAATTGACAGCCTGGCTCAACAAATCTACCTCGTCCGGCCCTTCAATGGCAATAGACAACTGCGCTTGAAGGACGCCTGCATAAAGCGGGTTGACGTACTCCTTGAGGAAAAACAAGCGGTCGAAGCCGTCGAAATCGGGGTGGGTTTCGAGGTAAGTAAGCGCCGCCTGGAATAAATTATCTACTTTATCGGCCAGGGTTTTGTCCTGGTTTTTTACCAATGGGTGGTAAGCTTGATAAGCGCTTTGGAGGCCAGCCATAGCCAATTGGGCTTCTGCGATGGCTTGGCCTGATGCTGGCGTATCAAAACCGGTAAGCCCAAGTGCAAAAATGCGGATGAGCTCGTATCGGATGGCTTCAAAAATATAGCGGTGCTGCAATTGGATGCCCGATTGGTACGCTTTGATGGTCTGATAGTCTTTTTTCAGTTGGCGACAAAGATCGAGTATAGCGGCTCGCTCTTCGTAGGGCTGCTCGCCAAAAACCAGTTCGTCCAATACCTGCAAACCAACAGGCTCTATGATGCGGACTTCTGGCACCTTGGGCTCCAGACTCAACAAGGGTGGGCCATTGAGGTATTTTTTCACGGCTTCCCGATCGTTGTATTCCAACAGGTATTCGATGCTTTTAAAACTTTGCCGGGTATGCAGGTGGGCAGCTTGTAGATGGGCAACTTGATTGGAGTCTTCATGGAACTGCCTGGCAGCCTCGTCATAGCGGGCAATGGCGGTTTCCAATTCGATTAAGCCCTGGTCGAATTCCTTTTTTACGGTTTTCAAGGCTTCTGCTGCGCTGTAATTGGTGGAAGGCGTAAAGCTGAGCAAATAGATGGCGCTCAGTATAAGAAAAGCAGTAAACAAAGTGCTGATGGACTTCATAACCGGCTATTTTAATCTTATGAAAGAAGGGCGGCTTCGCCAATGATGGTAAAGCCGCCCTGGTATGGCAAAATTCGTTATTTAAGTATTCTGTCGCACAAGTGCCAGATCAAATGGCGCTTATTCAACTATCAGTTTTTTGATCTCGCCAGCAGCCGTTTGCAAGAAGTAAATACCGGCAGCCAGGTTAGAAACATCCACCTGATTGGTGTTGCGGAAAACGCCCAAACGCTGACCGTTGGCATCGTAAACAGCGATATCCGTTGTTTCGCTCAGGTAAACGACGCGGGTAGTTGGGTTTGGATAAACTTGCAGACCCTGACCCAGTTCAAAATTAGGCTCTTGCAAACCATTTACAGTCACCTCATCGAAGCCGTGGATGGCATACGTCAAAGAGTGGTTGAATGGGAATGGGTTGGTAGAACGTGGGTGCTGAGAGTTGACCAACAGCGATTTGCCGTCAGGCGTAGCGATAGCACCTGTTACTTCAGCGCCTCTTGGAACGGCAGAAATACGAATCAGGTCATCCACCGTTGGGTTTTCGATGCTCAAATCCAGCAACCACAATTCGCAAGTAGCGTTGGTAACACCCGCTGGTGTACGGCCATAAGAAGTACCATTCAAGTCTTCGCAAATTACGAGGAAGCTTTGACCGTCAATGGTCATCACGTTCAATCCATCCGGGTTAGAAAGGTGCTTGGCAAAATAGCTGGCTTCGTCTGGGCTAGTTGACTCGTCCCAGTCTGGACCACCTTCAATCAATACATAGTTGTACTCCGTAACCGGGTCATACACCCAAACGCGGCCATAGTAATCGCGATAGTCTGCGCTGCTTGGTGTACCCCAGCCTTTGTCGATAGCGCGCTGTACGTGGTAAGGATCGTGTACAGCACCTGCAGCCTCTTCATCGCCCCACGCACTGCCTGGAGCATCACGGCCAGTTTCTGTCCAGTAAACCAACCCTGTTGCAGGATCGAGCGCCACCCATTCTACGCGGTTGTACATGGTACCTCCCAGGGCAACTGCTTCAGCGGAGAAATTGAGCATTTTAGTAGGATCGGTATTGTCGATTTCCAACCATTTTTCAGGTGCATCGTGCTTGTAAATGTAGGTTTTGCCCTTGGTGAAATCGCCAGGTGTATCGGCAACGAACTTGCACCAGAAAGCAGGTGTGTCGTCAACACCCAGGTAAATCGTTTTGTTGTCGGGAGATACCGTACCGCCTTCAAAACCTTGACGGCCCCAGTTGTATTGCTTGCGGATCGCTTTAGCCTGGCGTGGGTCGATTTCCACCATCCAGTTGAAGTTTTCGTACTTCTTGATGGTCAGACCGTCGAAGCCTTCGATGTCGGAAGAGATCGTCCAGTCGGCTGTATCGCGTACACCCTGGTTCGTTGCTGAACCAGGAGATTTCGGGAAAGAGCTGGTGCTGGATGGTGAGCTGTAACCACCATCATTGATGGATTTGTTGTCGCCACGGAACCATTCTTCCGCCGTCCAGATACGGCCATCTACAACAGATACGATACCACCGCAGTTCATACCCGTTTCACCAACGGTGTTGGCGAAGTCAACATTAAAAAAGTGACCTTTACGGCCATCTTCCAATTCTTGTTCCAATACGTTCAACAAACCGGTGATCGGATCGCGCTTTACTTGGAAAACAGTCATACCGCCACCGTCGCCGATGCGGTTGTCCTGATAGATCATTTCGTGGTTGACTGATACCCAACCCATGGTTTCGCCTGTTTCATCAGGTGTTATACCGATGAAGTCGTGCCATTCTTTGGCATAGGCCACACCTGCTTCGTAGCCGTAAGTTGGAGTGGTTTGAACCAAATCCACACCGCCAACAAACAACACTTGTAATGAAAGTGGAGAAGGTGGCATCAGAATGTCATCGGTCACAAAGCCTGCGGGGAGTTCAATTTCCTCCGCAAAAATCGTGCTTTGGGCCATGTTTTGTCCAACAATGGCTGCGCAAAGCATCAGGGAAAGTAGAAGCTTCTTCATAATGATGGAAACATTTTTAAATCAATGAAATGCAATGATGAAGCAAAGTTCCACTTTCAATGTAAAGGGTGCGTAAAACCAAAATTAGGCTTTGTTTAAGGAATTGTAACTAGCATGTTACGATGTTATTTCTTTGTAAAGTCGCCAATTTTGCCAAATGGAACTAGCTGATACTCAGGGCTTGCCTGAAATTGCTGCTGCAAAATGGAGATATGACCAGCACCAAACAAAACCAAAATTCGGTCTTCGGGTTGGGCCTCTATTTGCTGAATGCGACGGAAAATGCGCAGGTTGCGGCTGTACCAGTACAGGGCCAGGGCGTCGGCGCCTCTATCGCCAGGCATTTTAAAGTCGCCAACCAAGTAAGCGCCGTGCATCCGCTGAATAACCGGATCGGAATTCATGTATTTGAAATACTTCAATAAGGGCATTTTCAGGCTGAGCTTGTCATCGTACTCGTACCAAACGCTGTATCGTTCATCCATGGGGTCTTCGCTCTGCCAGTCGTAGCCGTCAAATATTTCGTCCAGCCATTTGTTGAAAACGGTGGAATCGGGCGCGTGTTCCATATCGTAGGTGAGTCCCGGGGCATCGCAACCGTAAATGGTGTCCAGTTGAAAGCGATCCATCAGGCGAAAAGCCAATTGATCAATTTCATTGGCGCGGAGTGGCGATTCGCCACTTTTCCAGCGCTCGTAGCGGCGCATGAGGTAGCCAGAATTTCGACCTCCTTCTACGACAATCTTGGTGGGGCGAAACTGCGCCAGATAGTTGACCAATTCTTCCACTTCCGCTTGCTTTTGGGGCGATAGGATGTCCAATTGGTCTTCTGCTGCTACCTGATGCGCATCTAAATTGGGGTATCCAAAATGGAAGGTGCCTACCAACAGCACTTTGGGCACTTCCCTTCCGCCTAATAATATGGAATCGGGGTGGGGTTGGGCGTTTAAGGCTTGCGCAAAAAAAATTAAGAAGCTCATTTTAAAAAATAGGATGTAACGCATCATTGAATTTTTTAAGTGAATGATGCTTCAAATTTGTAGGCGTAAAAAGCGATAAACAAATCTGATCTGTTAATGGGGGGAATGGATCGGTGAAATAGGTTTCTAGTTTCAGGTTTCAAGTCTCTGGTTTCAGGGCAGGTCAACTAGAAACTACGCCCCGTTTTAGCTCCGCTTGAAACAAGGAACCTGAAACTTACTTTGCCGATTAAAAACTTGAGTTCACCGATTTCTTGGGCTTATGGTTTCCGTATTAAACCAGGTGTCCTAATTTAGCCGTATGAAAAAGCACATTGGAAGTTTATTGCTATGGACGTTTGTGTTCTATTACGTTTTTGGTCCCATCCAGGACTGGGCGGCAACAGGCGATGCAGAAGAAGTATATGTTTGGTTGACGAATTGGAAAGATTTTTGGTTGGTTAGCACCAGTATGCTGTCTTTTGCTGCGTATTCGGTAGGTGCCTATCTGTCTTTTTATCATACTTACCCCAAGCGCTTATATGTTCAAGGGATTCTCTTATTGCTACTGACCATTCCAACAGCCATAGCCTTTCGTTTTTTCATACAGGAAGTGTTGATGCCGCTTTTGTTGGGCTTTGGCAACTATGCGCCCGGCTACACCATGAAGTATTATTTTTTCGACAACCTGTACTACGCTTTTGTCTTTTCGGCCTTTGGTGTGATTTTCTTTTTTTTGCGCTATGCCAATTACAAAGAGCAACAGGAAAAGGCATTGGCCTTTGAAAATCAACAGATGCAGCTCTCCCAATTAAAATCGCAGCTCAACCCGCATTTCTTATTCAATGCCTTGAATAACATTTATGCTTTGGTGTATGAAAAAAGCCCCCATGCTTTGGCCGCTGTGGAAAAACTGTCGCATTTGCTGCGTTACAGCTTGTATGAAAAATCAGATCGCGTACCCTTGAGTAAAGAATGGCAATTCGCCACCGATTTTATGGACATGCAACGACTGCGCCTCGCTTATGAACCAGTTTTGGACATCGATATCCCTGCTCCTTTGCCCGATGTGAATTTACCGCCTTTTACGCTTATCCCTTTTATCGAAAATGCTTTCAAGCACGGCGATTTGCAAAACCCCAATGCTCCCTTACGCATCCATATGGATTGCACCGATACCCATTTTCAATTTAGCATGAGCAACCAGATCAGCCAACAGCAAAAAGACCAAACGGGAGGGATAGGCCTGGAGAATACGCGCCGTCGCTTGGATCAATACTTCGATCACCAGCATGAATTGACCATCACTGCACAAGACCATGAATTTGTCGTATGCTTGAAAATACCGCTTCGCTTATGTTCCAATGCCTGATCGTTGACGACGAACCGCTGGCCGTGAAATTGCTGGCAGATTATGTAGAAAAGCACGAAGACACGACTTTAGCTGGCATCTTTACCAACCCCATCGCTGCCATTAAAGCGCTGGATGATTTGACCGTAGATCTGCTCTTACTAGACATTCAAATGCCTGAATTGACAGGTATCCAAATGGCTAAGATTGTACAGGGCAAATACCCGGTCATTTTCACGACAGCTTATGAGCATTATGCCCTGGAGGGCTATGAGTTGGATGTAATCGACTATTTGCTGAAGCCTATTTCTTTTGATCGTTTTGCGCAAGCCATCCAAAGGGCCAAGCAACGGATCCAGCCCATCACCATAGAGCAGAGCGCTGAAAATACCATTACGGCGCTGTTTGTAAAAAGTGGCTACAAAACCGTACGCCTGGGGCTGGATGCTATTGTTTATATGGAAGGCCTAGGTGATTATATCCGAATACACACTCGGGAAGGCAGCATTATGACTTTAGAAAAGATGAAGTATTTTGAGGAAGTGCTCCCTTCCAATGCTTTTGTACGGGTGCATAAATCCTACCTTGTCGCCCTGGATAAAATCGAATACATCGAACGAAACCATATTGTGATAGGCAAACAAAGAATCCCCATTGGGGCCACTTATACGGAAGGATTTTGGGAGAGGATCAAGGAGGCTTGATCAAAAGTAGTGGGAGATTGATTTTTCTGCATTACCCAGTGTAAGTAGTTCATTTAAATTATCCGACACTTTCCATGCATGAAAAGTATCGAATAA
>CALMIR010000011.1 GCA_937864265.1 uncultured Saprospirales bacterium
TGCCATTTAGAGTTTTCTCTGGCAGGGATAGAAGAATGGCAGTTTGATGAAACTGAAAGAGATGAGATTGAAATACTGACTCAACTCAGATCAGATAACGTCATCCAGCAACTAAGGAACAATTACAACGCCGATATAGTTTATGGTCTAGTTAACCGAAACATTGCTGAATTTACAGAAAATGTTTCAGGAATTGCTTTTTTGGGACCAAATAATTCTACTGCTTATGGGATAGGGCGCGCTGTTGGGAATGGTGCCATACATACCGCTGTACATGAAATTGGTCATATTATGGGAGGCCATCACGAACCTTGTTCTGCTTTTGATCCAGGTGAGAATTGTCTTGAATCCCCAGTAAATGAAAACCATGCACACACATTTCAATTTGAAAAAACCAAAGGAATTTTTCCTTTTTGCCATACAGTGACATTAACCCGGAAAACAACTATGTTTTCTGAGCTATCCGATGACAGGATCGAACATTTTTCTAATCCCGATGTTCTTTTTGAGGGTCAGCCAACTGGCATTGAAAACGAACGGGACAATGCGAATACTTTAAAAACAAATGCCTGCACCGTAGCTGCTTTTAGAACTTCCGTTAACCCATTCGTAAGTATAACAGGCCAATCCCAGTTTGGATGCGGCACCCAAGAATTGTGCCTTAATATGAGTGACATAGAGGAGCCCGTTACCTGGAGTTGGTCTTATAGCCCTGATGGCATTACTTTCATCCCACTCCATGCATATGATAATGATCCCTGTATAACGGCGTACTTTCATCAAACCTTTGGTGGCGTTCGTTTTTATCGTGTAACGGTGTTCTATGCCAATGGGACTTCAATATTTGGTAATTATTTAATGGTGAGCAGTTGCCCACCTCCTGCGCCTCAACTTGGGTACGATGCCTCTCCTATTCAAAGCTTTCAACCAAAAGGGATAAGGATTGCACCTAACCCAGTAAACAAAAACCAAATAGCAACCCTGACCTTTGAGGTGGTCAACGCGGGCGTTTCGTCGTGGAAATTGCTTAGTTCAAGTGGCGCCGTATTGTCTGAAACAACACTGGGATACCTGGATGCGGGTATTTATCAAGAACAGGTCTTGTTGCCTGATGGCTATACGGGTTTGTATTGGATACTGCTCAACGCCAACGGAAAAACAGAGCGCATTCCATTTATTTATCAATATTAATTAGCAAACATGATCCTGGCAATGTCTACTTTTAGGGGTGCATTGCTAGGATGTAAATTTATGATATGAAAAAGTTATTGAATCCCTTGCTCATTCTTTTCTTCTTAGCTATACTACTTATTATATCTTGCCAAAAAGAAGACATGTCGGCAGAAACTGCGCCTGAGTATTTTGGCAAAGCCCAAGCTTTGCTGAATGGCAGCGTATGGGAGACAGATGTGAGGAGTAGGATGTCCTTATTCGAAGACGATAATATGTTCCTACTAAATATCGAGAAGTTCTCCGGTGCGGGAATTAGGATAAACAAACTAACAATTGTACAACTTCCCTTATCAGAGCGCTTTTTTATTTTGCGTCCTTACAATGTAAGAGACACCGCTACTTGCAGTTTCGGGTCCTTTCTTTCCGATGGCGATGTCTTTGGTAATTATTATGTCCTAGATACCACTGACTTGTTTTCTGATTGGGTTAGCATTGACCATTTTGATCCATTAACTTTAGAATTCAATGGCCGCTTTGAAGCCTCTATGCTCAGGGATACTTCTTTACCAGCATTTGACCCCTCTTTGCCAGACACGATTGTTTTTACCAATGGCGTATTCAATGGGAAAATAACGAGGTGATTGGGTACTTGTAGCGTAGGAAAAAAGGATTTTCCTAGTAGGCATCAACTTTTCCAACGAAGAACGCAATTGGGAAGATTGGGTCGTGGAAGAATGGATGCGGTAGGGCTTGGAGAAAGGCATGTGTCGGTTTGACTTCGAGTCAGGCCGACACTTGGTGTTGTGGAGGAATAGAGGGCAAAGCCCAAACACCTTACAGGAGATACCTGAAACTGGCACTTCGCCTTTATCATGGCCAAGCTGCTCATTTTATGCCGTGTTTTCGCGGGGTGGCGATCCCGCTGAAGCTATTACGTGTCAGCGGGATCGGGTAGGACAGAAAACTAACCTACGGTACGGGCTTAACTCGATACCTTGCTCACCCTTCAATCTTCACCTCTACGTCTCGCTTTTGGCTTTTCTTGGGGTAAGTGATGTCCCGGCGGGCACCTATGTTTGGCAACTAGAACTGGAATTGCTCGACGGA
>CALMIR010000012.1 GCA_937864265.1 uncultured Saprospirales bacterium
GTCCTGCCTCCGCTACAAAGTGAAAGCCAATCAGTTTAAGTGCTGATTGGCTTTTCTTATTTCGCCTCTTTCAAATCCACTCAAAATCCCTTAGCTTTGCCAGCGCACTATTTACGATGATCCAGCGGTCGGTTCAAATCTGATCTTTGCCTACTTCCCGGAGCGAAAATTGCATTTACAACCAGTATTTATCAGCGGCTTATGTCTGACCCAAAAGATACTTCCAAAAAACTGCCCAGCCTGCGCAGCAATAAACCGGGCAAGCGGGCAGAAGACCTTTCCAATTATGTTTTTGGGAAGGTACAGCCGCAGGCTGTGCCTTTGGAAGAGGCCGTATTGGGTGCCTTAATGCTGGACAAAGAAGCGCTGCCCAAAGTATTGGATTCTCTCCGCTCCGATAGTTTTTACTTGGAAGCGCACAAGCTCATCTATCAGGCCATGATCCGGCTGTTTGAAAAATCGCAGCCCATCGACCTGCTGACGGTAACAGAGGAGTTGAAAAAATCGACTGATCTGGAAGCCGTAGGCGGCCCTTTTTATCTGGTAGAACTAACCAATAAAATTGCCTCTGCGGCCAATATTGAGTTTCATGCCCGCATCATCGCCCAGAAATACATCCAGCGCGAACTGATCCGCGTATCCACCAAAATTATCAACGACTCCTACGAGGACTCGACCGATGTATTCGACTTGCTGGATAGCGCCGAGCAAGGCTTGTTTGCCATAGCCCAACAAAATATGAGTCGGGGTTTTGAAAGCATGTCCTCGCTGGCGGCCAAGGCCCAAAAGCAACTAGAAGAATTGCGCACCAAAGAAGACGGTCTGACTGGTGTCCCCACCGGATTTACCGAACTCGACCGGCTCACCTCCGGTTTTCAGCGCTCCGACCTCATCATCATCGCAGCACGCCCCGGTATGGGTAAAACAGCCTTTACCCTCTCCCTGGCTAAAAACGCCGCCGCTGATTTTGGCAAGCCCGTTGCTTTGTTTTCCCTGGAAATGTCTTCCCTGCAATTGGCACAGCGGGTCATCAGCATGGAAGCAGAAATATCGAGCATGAAGCTGCGCAACGGCCAACTAGAGGAATACGAATGGGCCCAGCTCAACCAGGCGCTGGAACGGGTCAGTGAGATTCCAATTTTTATCGACGATACTCCGGGCATCAATATATTCGAATTGCGAGCCAAAGCGCGCCGCTTGAAGATGCAGTACAACATCGACCTCATCATCATTGATTACCTGCAATTGATGAGTGGCGGCTCCGACAACCAAAAGGGCAATCGCGAACAAGAAGTAAGCGCCATTTCTCGAGCGCTAAAAAGCCTGGCCAAAGAACTCAATGTACCCGTCATCGCCCTATCGCAGCTCAGCCGAGCTGTGGAGGTAAGGGGCGGATCAAAGCGCCCGCAATTGTCGGACTTGAGGGAATCGGGGTGCCTCACAGGCGATACCTTACTGCAAGATGCAAGAACTGGCAAACGGATAACAATCAAAGAATTGGCAGAGCGAGACAACCAAGTGCCTTTAGAGGTACTGGCCATGGACGAAAGTTATCAACTATCCGGACACAGGTTGATCAAAGCTTTTTATTCCGGTCGAAAGCAAGTTTTTGAATTAAAAACCCGATCCGGCAAAAGGATCAAAGCCAGCGCCAATCATCCTTTTTTTAAACTGGAAGGCTGGACTGCATTAGAAAATTTGAATTTGGGTGATAAGATAGCTACGCCTAGGCAGATTAAAATAAGTCATCCTGACAATCCACTTTCAGATAACGAACTTATTTTACTGGCACACCTGATTGGAGATGGTTGTATTTTACCCAAGCAACCTTACCATTATACAAGTTCGGATACTGCAAATACAGCAATCGTCAAAGATGTCGCTGAAAACTTATTTGGCATTAAAAGCAGAATAGCGCACTCAGACCTATTTTGGGACGAAATCACTCAAATCACTGCCCTTGGAGAAGAAGATGTTTACGATGCCACTGTAGAAAGTGTGCACAACTTTGTCGCTAACGACATCATTGTACATAACTCGATAGAACAGGATGCCGATATGGTGGCTTTCATCTATCGCCCCGAATACTACGACATCATGGAGGACGAAGAAGGGCAATCGCTCAAAGGTATAGCCGAAATCATCGTCGCCAAACACCGACATGGCGCATTGAAAAATGTGCGCCTGCGCTTCATGGCCGATTATGCCCGTTTTTCCGATTTGGATGATCCCGACTTTGGTTTACTGCCCAGCAACACTTTCGATAATCCACAAAACAACATCATCACCCGTCCGTCGCGCATGAACGACGATGAGGATATACCATTCTAACTCAATCCGGATATGCCGCCACCAAAACGCAACGACCGCCGCAAACCCACTGAACCGAAAAAAAGAGCTGCCCGCCCGGCATCTAAACCTAAAACAGGTAAAACAGGCAAACCAGGCCAAGTGGTGCAGAATCAACCCATGCGCCTAAACAAATATGTAGCCCATGCGGGGGTTTGCTCCCGTCGGCAGGCCGTGGAATACATCAAAGATGGGCTGGTAACCGTCAATGAACAAAAAATCCTGGAACCGGGATACGAAATACAAGCCAACGACGTGGTGCGCTTCAAGGGCAACATCATCCAGCCAGAAGAACGCAAGGTCTATATTCTGATGAATAAGCCCAAAGGCGTCATCACCACGATGAACGATGAAAAAGGCCGCAAAACGGTATTTGACCTGATCAAAGGCAAGATTCCTGAGCGGGTTTACCCTGTTGGTCGTTTGGATCGCGAGACTGTTGGACTTTTACTGCTGACCAATGATGGCGACTTGGCCAAACGGCTGTCGCACCCCAGCCATAAAGCCCCAAAAGTTTATTACGTCACCCTGGAAAAAAACCTGAAGCCCTCCGACCTGGACAAGATTATGCGCGGGATAGAACTAGAAGACGGCCTGGCGGAAGTGGACAAAGCCTTTTACTTGTACAAAGATAAAAAGGACGAAGTGGCCATAGAAATACACATTGGCCGCAACCGGATCGTCCGGCGTATCTTCCAATCCCTGGGCTACGAAGTCAAAAAGCTGGATCGGGTATATTATGCCGGTTTAACCAAAAAAGATTTACCACGCGGCTTTTGGCGACACCTGACGGATCAAGAGGTGATTATGCTGAAGCATTTTGTGTAAAGCAAGTATTTTCACCATAATCACTCCATCCGGTGCGCCGGATTTTCTACAAAAGTCCGATCTGTCAAGCTTTCCAAAAAGCGGATCAGTCGCTGGCGTTCTTGCTCGCTCAGGGTAAAAGGCTGGATCAAGTCGCTTTTATTGGGATGCTGACTGCCGCCCGAGGTGTAATGATCTAGCACAGCCGACAAATCGGGCAAGCTGCCGTCGTGCATATAAGGCGCCGTAAGGGCAATATTGCGCAGGCTGGGTACGCGAAATTTGCCCTCATCCTCCGGCAGGCTGGTCACTCGCTTTCTGCCCTGATCCTGATAGTTATCGTAAAGGCCGTTGTTTTGAAAACTGTTATCAGTAAGGTTAAAGCCGGAATGGCAGTTGCTGCAATGGGTTTCAAAGAGCGCAAGCCCTGCTAATTGCTCGGCATCGAGCGCATCGGTTTGGCCATTTTTGTAGCGATCATAAGGCGCACCGCCGCTAACGAGGGTACGCATAAAAGCGCCCAGCGCACGGGTGAGGTAAAAGGCAGAAGCGGCATCGCCATAAGCCAATTGGAAGTCGGCGCGGTACGAAGCGTCGGCATTGAGGCGATCTACCACTTTCAGCAAGGATAAATCCATTTCGTTTTCATCTTCAATGGGCACAACAGGCTGGAGGTCGAGCTTAGCCACCCCGCCATCCTTGTTGAATTGACTGACCCAGGCAAGATTGGCCAAGCTGGGGGCGTTGCGAAACCCCAAGCGACCTTCCACACCAGGTGTAATGGGCAGACTATCAGCAAAGGCCAAATCGGCCTTATGGCAAGTGGCACAGGAGATGGACGAGTCGCGGGATAAAATCGGATCATAAAACAAGCGTTTGCCCAGAGCGACCCTGCCGACGGTTAGGGCGTTGTCTTCCGGAACCAGGGGCACAGGGAAGCCAGGGGGCAGGATCAATTCATAAGGCTGATCTTCCGCTGGCGGAGCACTGTCTTTCGTGCAGTAGAGAACTGTGAACACCAGGGCTAGCAAAGTATATCGGGGAAAATGTTTTTTTGCCATCGTCCAACTCTTGATGAAAAGCGATCCCGCTTTCTGTTTTTTATAGAAAGCGGGATGCGCAGCGCTAATTATTCCAGTCCCAATGCTTTGGACAAGTTGTCGCGCAACTTGGTCGCCAAAGGCAGATTATCGCCTGTATGCGTGGAATAGTCTGTACTCAAATCAATGCCATCCAACAATTCATTGATGTTGAAGTGAAAGTGCAGGTGGGTATGATCCCCTTCGATGTCGTGGTGAGCCGGGAATTCCAGGTTCTTCAACATATCGTCATTGCCCAGGTGCATAGCCATAGGCGTTTCTGGTGTACCATCGCCATCTGTATCCACCTTACCATCTATACGAAGAAATTTATAGCCAGAATTCCAGCTCCAGTGCATGGTAGGATCCTGGATCGCCAATGGATCGTCTGCATTCCGGCTGGTAAAATCCTCTTCGGTTTGGCTGTTTTCTTCAGGAGCAACACCTACGAAGAACTTGATCTCGTGGTAGTGGCCGGATTTCACTTCGGTTACTTCATATTCATCCACATCAGGCTTAACCAGCAGGTATTTGCCTTCTACATGGGTGTGCTCCCCTTCTTCCGGGTGCAATTCAATACCACCAACATAGAAATTAAGCACATCTATCTGGACGGCTGTTCCACCAATGGTATAAACCTGCCCAACCTGGAAATCTCCGTCATTAACGGTATAACCAAATTCAAAGCTCACTTCCGTATTGGTTTCGGATGGCGTATCGTCCTCGTTTTTACATCCGGTAATGACCAGTGCAGGAAGCGCTAAAAATGCCAGGAATAAAAATTTGAAGTTTTTCATGTTTTTTAAAAAATTTAAACGGTGATTTTATTAAACAATTAGGTTTCACTTAACGAGTTTTGATCGGCAACGCTGTTTTGGTGACGTTGTCGTCGTGATCGATGGCTTCTACATCAATCAAAAAAGTCTGCCCGCTTTCTTTAGGAAGCACAAAACTGGTATCTACTCTAACGTTGGTACCGTGAATGTGATTCTTTGCGATCAAACTAAGAGGTATATTGGTAGTGCCGTTGACCAAAATGATGTGGTAGGTGTGCAGACCCAGGTTTTCAGAAATATCAACCACCAGCGATACTTCATCGCCCGGATTGAACACTTGGTCGCGCTGAGGTTGCACAAAAACAACATCGGGGCCAGCCACATCAAATTCAGGTGCTGTACGTTTGCTGCAAGCCCCCATTGCCAGGGTCAATAGCAGCAAACTTGAAAGCCTGTATATCATGTGAATTGATTTTTAAAAAAAGACATTCATTCTAGCCGTAAGCCTCGGTTGGGCTTCCACCAATGCATTATTCCATTGTTCGCTGATCGGCAAATTGACGTTGAACCCCACGTGATAGCGATTCCAGTACAGCTCACAGCCGAGGTTGGCAAAAAGGGCTTCACCTCCGGTGTCGGTTCTGAAGTACCCGCGTTCGACATCCCGATGGGCATGGTCGTACAATACACCCACGCTGGGCATCACATCTGTACGGCCCATTGGAAAACTGCGGAATACATTGACTGCTGCATTAAGCCGATTGCCAAAATGGTAATCTGCTGAACTGTAACCGTTTTTGCGCCAACTGGCATCTGCATTCAAGCCCATGTCGCGCCAGCGCAGGGTATAAGACAGGTTGAACAATAAGTCCCAACTGCCCGTTCCCACTTGAAAGCCCGGATAAACGATGGCATCGCTGGCCGGCTGCTCAAATTCGCCCGTGGGCATTTTCAATCCTAAGCCTAGGCTCAGGCGGTGTTTAAATACACGCAACAAGCTATCGCTTTGATCAATAGGCGCATAGCTAGCCATAGCAAAAGCATCGCCTATGCCCTGCAAAGTACCCGACTGACGCTGATTGATGGCGTAGGGTAAAATGCCCAGCAACTGCACGCGGCGGTGCAGGCTATAACGCCCCCTCAATTCAAAGACCTGAAACTGCTCGCGGGTCATGGACTGCTCGCCATTCGCCAAATTGCGATAACCTTGTTGCTGCCACCATAGGCCAACAAAGTTTTGATTGCCCGATTGCAGCCCCCAGAATAGTTGGGTCATGCTGCACCCGCATACATCGCAGGCCAGCCCTTTGTTGCCCACCAGCAACAGCAGCAGGGCAACGAAAAGTATTTTGAGATTCATTGTTTCCGAAAAGGTACAGCTATAAAATGCCTGCAAAACCAGGCTTTTTGATGGCTGCAAAATGAAAAATGGAATAATCTTGACTTGGAACTAAACGGAACGCGGGCTTTCCGGTGGGTGGAAAATGCTGTTTAAGAAGGCGTGGGGAGAATACGTAGCTTCTAGCATAGGAATCAACTCTTCAATCACTGCATCGCAAACAATTGGAGCTAATGCAACGTTGGGCATCATCCAGTTGAAAGCAGGGTACTCAACCGGCGTAGCAGGCATTTCGTCCTGCCCATGATTTTCCATGGCGTTTTTGATCATCTTCCCGATGTAGCAACTGCCATTGCATTGCAACAAAGGATTGTCCCGGTTGATGCAGTAATTTTTGGAAATGAAGCCCCTGTTCCATTCCAGCCAAGAGATGGATGCTGGTAGATAGATTACCTGCCAGAGTACCAGGACAAGCCACAACATATTGAGGCAAAGCTTCATGCTGCAAAAGTACACTATTTTCCACTAGCAGAAAGTGATTAAAATCATTTTGACTTGGGGATGGCAGAATGGGGTAAGAAAGCTTGTACTTTTTAGTAGGTATGCTTCTTATTGCTACAAAAGCACCTCAATGGCTTTCGCTACGGAATCCACAAAGTTAATATGTCGGGTTTGGTTACTTTCATGCATAAATGCTTGGATGCTTTTGCCCGTATAGGGCAAAAAATCGCCGACAATGGCCAGGCGAACCCGATAGTTGGAGAACTTTTGCAAGACTTCACCCGCCATCCCGTTTTTTAGGTCAAAAAATTCAGGTGTGATGCTTTTTTCTTGCAGGATGATTTTGTCAAAGCCCTGATAGTATAAGTTTCCCAGTATTTCCACCCCATCTTGAGCTGTTTGCAGGATAATGCCTTCCGAGTGAATTTCGGCAATGTATGTGCCATTGATTTGATGTGTTTCAATTTGCATGGGTGGTGTGCGATAAGAGGGAATAACAAACTTATCTATTTCATTTCCAGTCTTTTATCCATCACCCGAAACCACAGCGGCGGCAGCAAGGCCAATACCATAGCAGCCGGATAACCTACTGGCAATTGAGGAGCTACTTCGTGGTGATCCAAAATGGGATATTTTTTGCTGGCCAGGTAGTGGTGGTCGGAATGGCGGGTCAACTCATAGAGGAGAATGCGCCCCAACTCGAAATCGGCATTCCAGGAGTGGCGAGGACTGACCCTTTCATAGCGGCCATTGGGCAGGAGTTCGCGGCGCAGACCATAGTGCTCGATGTAATTGATGGTTTCGAGCAACAACACTGCAATAAGCGCTACACCAAGCACTGTCAAAAGGGCATACCAGCCTAGCAGGCTGACCAACACCAAATAAGCCAATTGAGCTATCTGAAAGCGGAGCATTTCGTTGTGGATGCTCCAAAAGGGTCGCCCTTCTTGCTGCAAGCGCTTGCTTTCCAGTCGCCAAGCACTGCGATAACTGCCCCATAGCGAATGCCCCCAAAAGACATAGAGTGTTTGTCCCCTTTTTGCGGAAGCGGGGTCTTCCGGGGTAGCCACATGCTTGTGATGCCCACGGTTGTGTTCTATAAAAAAATGCAGGTACAACACCGGAAGGAGCAGGATTTTGGCCATCAACTGCTCGTATTGGGCAGCGCGGTGCCCCAGTTCGTGCGCAACATTAATGCCACAGGCGCCCGCTACGATCCCTGTGGAAAGCACCAACCCGCCCCATTCTGACCACGTCAGTTCCTGAGTAGCACCTATCCACAGCAACGCAGCAATAGCGCCATATAGAACAGGAATATTGAGGTAAAGCAGCAGATCGAAAAAGCGGCTTTTAAGCCGACTTTCTACTTCCGACGCGGACAGGTTGTCGGTACTGCGGGGCAGAACAAGTTCCAAAACGGGAATCAACCCAAACACAAATACTATGGTAAAATAAGACCATACTCCCTGCCAAAAAAGGCCAGGCAGCAGGCTCAAGGGTACTACATACGCGAGTAAATATTTCAGGTCTTTAGCTTTCATGGTAAGTTGATCGCTTGTTCCTGCGAAAGTTAATAAAAATCCTGCTTTGATCTTTCGATTTAAGTCTAATGCCTGACAATTTTGGAGCATATTTACGAGCTAAATCCGGTCGAATAAAAACTAAGTAGCACAAAATCAATTTTTTGTACCCAAATGATAGCGCCTGCCTCCATTTTCAAAAAATGCGATTAGTTGGTATATACCTGCAATTTGATTACTTTAGATGCTCCAATTCAAGCCCTTATGATGAGATATTTCTTTTTAGCCCTAATTTTCCTAGCTACTGGTTTTAAAACACTTCAGGCTCAGCAATTCAGCTTTTCGCCCGATACGGTTTTAACCGCTCAGGCTCAACTGGAACAGTACAACATTTTCAACATTTACATTCAAAACGAAACTTCGGATTCGCTCCAATTGACGTGGCGCATCGTCGAGAATACCCTCCCAGAGGCATGGGAAACCACCCTTTGCGACAACAACGAATGCTACGGCATATTGCCTGCCTATGGCAATATGATCCCATTTAGTGCCAACGAGCCGGCATTCATCAAGCTCGACATCAATCCTCATCAACACCAGGCCGAGGGACTGATTCGGTTCAGAATTTTTCCGACCGATGATCCCTCCGACTATGAGGTGATTACATTTTATATCAGTTCTCTGCTTTCTGGAACGGACGAGCCGATTGTTGTTTTCCCCACATTTGGCCCCAATCCGGTGAAAGATGCCCTTTGGCTCTCTGGTACGGATGAAAAACAAACCTTACAGCTGTGGAATGGACAAGGGCAGTTGCTCAGAACCCTTTCCTTAGAAGCCAACCTACCTTACCGCTTGGATCTATCCGATTTGCCGAAAGGCGCTTACTGGTTAAGCAATTCTTTTCAACAACATATTTTAATCAAGCAATAACGCCATGCAAAAAAAATTAACGCTTTCCCTATTACTGGCCAGCCTATTCGCGCTCTCGTATGGCCAACAAATAGAACTGCTGGATCAGGATGCGCATTCCATCCGGCTCAAATGCAAGCTGACCGATTTTGAATTGACCAATGTGGAAACAGCACAGGGTCAGGCTGTTTTGGTCACTATCCCTGAGGGAACGCCCTTGCTCCGCGCAAGTGCTCCCGAAGTTCCCAAATTGACGACTTCTTTTGTTTTGGGCGACCAATCGGGCAGCCAAATCCGTATAGAGTCTGCTCAATACACCGATTATCCCAATATGCTTATGGCGCCGTCCAAGGGCAACTTGTACCGGGATGTCAATCCGGCAGATGTGCCTTATACTTTTGGCTCGACCTACGAAGAAGACAACTTTTATCCCGGCAAAGTAGCTGAATTGAAAACACCGTATTTGTTTCGCGACTATCGGGGACAGAGCATCTGGTTTTACCCGGTGCAATACAATCCGGTGCAGCAGGTGATGCGGGTGTATGACGAAGTTATTTTGAGCATCGCCTTTGAAGGGGAAGTGGGTGAAAATAGCCGCCAAGCTGCCGGAGATCGGGTTGTCAGCGAGCCTTTCGATCAATTGTACCGCCAGCGTTTCATTAATTATGCTGCAGTGCAAGATCGCTACGATCCCGTCAGCGAAATGGGGAATATGCTCATTATTGCCGCCGCGGAATTCATTCCCCTAATCGAACCTTTGGTCGATTGGAAAAAACAAAAAGGTATCCCCACAGCAGTGGTAAGTATGTCCGAAGTTGGAACAACAGCAGCGGATATTACCAATTATGTGCGGGAGTATTACAATACGCATGGCCTGACCTACCTCTTGTTGGTAGGTGATGAAAACAGGGTACCAACGGCTCAAACCAGCCAAAATAACGCTTGCGACCACTGTTATGGTTACCTGGAAGGCACCGACCATTACCCCGATTTGCTGGTTGGTCGCTTCAATGCCGAAACCGCCGCAGAAGTAGAACGCATGGTGTTGCGCAATATGATTTACGAGAAAACCCCCAGCATGGAAAACCCCGATTGGTTCGGCACGGCGCTGGGATTTGGCTCTGACCAAGGCCCTGGAGATGATGGAGAATTTGATTTTGAACACCTCAACGTCATTAAGAGCGATTTGCTGAATTTTGGCTATGCTGCTGTGTATGAATTTTACGATGGCTCGCAAGCCGCTTCCTCTCCTACCCCTGGCGATGTCACTGCCGATGCCAACGGCAGTCCCAATGCCAATGCCATCAACGCGGTTATCAACGCTGGCGCCAGTTTGATGAACTATACCGGACATGGAGATCATGGGGTACTGGCTAGCGGCAACTTCAACAATGCTGCTATCAACCAATTGACCAACACCGTGGGTTATCCCCTGTTGGTAGCGGTGGCTTGTTGTGTGGGTGATTTTCAAAATGATTTTGGCAGCGGCCCTTGTTTGGGTGATACCTGGGTTCGGGCAGTGGATGCCAATACGGGTTTGCCCACCGGTGGTATTGCTGGTTATTTTTCCAGTATCCTGCAAAGTTGGTCGCCGCCGATGGAAGCTCAGGACGAAATCAGCAAATTGATTGTGGGTTCTGGCGCTTATACGGTACGCCAAACGATTGGCGGCTTGCTGGCTCACGGCGGCAGTTCTATGATCGATGCTTATGGCCCCGGAGGGGATGAAATGATGGATACCTGGAATATTTTTGGCGATCCTTCGGTAGTACTTTGGTCGCAAACACCTACTGATTTAAGCGCCAATCACGATCAGCAGGTTTTTATTGGCACCAGCGAATTGACCGTCGCTTGTGATGTGGAAAACGCCCTGGTAGGCTTGTACTACGAAGGCGAAACCCTGGCGTATGGCTTGGTAGAAAATGGCTTTGCTGTGCTGAATTTTGATCCTGTCACCTATCCCAGCCCGATAATGGTAACGGTTACGGCAGCCAACCACTTGCCCTATCAAGGTGAGGTGGTAGTTGTGCCGGCAGAAGGCCCATTCGTGGTAGTAGAAGCTTATAACATCAACGATGAAGCAGGCAACAGCAATGCTCAAATCGACTACGCGGAAACCATTACTGTGGATATTACGCTGAACAACGTGGGCCTGGAAATGGCCGAGGCAGTCAGCACGACTATCGTGGAAGCCCCTGCCGAAATCACTTTACTGAGCGACACTTATACCTGGGGCGATGTGGCCGTGGACGAGTCCATTACCCAATATGCGACCTTTAGCTTTGCCGTACCTGCCTTGATTGAGGATGAAATGTCGCTGCCGTTTCTGCTGGAAATCACAGACGCTAACGACCATACCTGGAACAAATGGATTTTGCTGAAAGCGTACGCGCCAGAATTGAATATCCAAAGCATTCAATTGGACGACAGCAGCTTAGGCAACGGCAACGGCCGCTTGGATGCTGGCGAAACAGCCACCATTTATATCGAAAATAAAAATACAGGCCACAGCGCTTCACCTACAGCCCTGGCTCAGTTGCTGACGAGCAGTCCATACGTCGAGCTGTTGGTTTCGGAAATAGCGCTGGGCGCTATTGAAAATACAGCTTTGGCTGGATTTGACATCAAAGTTAGCGAGGATGTACCTTTAGGCGAAACCGCGCAATTTGACTACAACCTGGCCGCCGATCCTTATGGCATTGGCAGTTCTTTCACTTTATACATGAACCAGATTGCCGAAGATTTTGAAACGAATGACTCTACTTTTGAATGGCAGTCATCCTCCGCTAGCCCTTGGTTCATCAGCAATTTATTTGCCTACGATGGCCAACAAAGCATGCAATCGGGTGCCATCAACAACAACCAATCCACCGAACTAAGCCTGGAAGTGAATGTCCTAGAGGCCGGGCCACTTAGCTTTTTCCGCAAGGTTTCCACCGAAGAAGGCTGGGATTTTCTGCGCTTTTACATCGACAATACTGAGGTAGCTTCCTGGTCGGGAGAATCGGATTGGGAAGAAATTGCTTTTGACATCAACCCAGGTGTGCATACCTTCAGTTGGGTGTATTATAAAGATGAGATTATCCAAGCTGGTTTGGATGCTTGCTGGGTGGACGCGGTCATTTTCCCCCCCATCGAGCTGCCCGAAGTAGTCAACAGCCTGAATCCACTGGAAAGCGCAGCTATCAGCCTGAACGTAGCGCCGAATCCGGCGAGCGACCGTGTGGTGGTAAGCTACGACTTGCCCAAGGAACAACTGGTAGAACTCGTTCTGGTGAATAGCCAGGGCTTGGTGTTGCGGCAATTGCAACCTTATGAGAACCGTTCGGCTGCCCGCCATCAGGTTTTGCTGGATGTCAGCGATCTACCTGCCGGGATGTATTTTGTGGTATGCCGTGGCGAAAATGGGCATATCGTTCGCCCTGTGGTGAAGGAGTAGTTTCTACAAGATAAGATATGAAAACGGGAAGACACTGGGTTCAGGGTCTTCCCGTTTTTTTTGTCGTACTGCCATTTTTTATAAGTTTACGTTTTGCTTCCTCGGCAGAATGAATGGAATCAATACCCTTTGATTACCACCTTAGAAGTCTCGTTTCGCATTTCTTTAAGTAAACCCAAGTCTGGTAATCAGCGACAAACCGCCCCATAACTTCTCCCTTTGCCACGATGAATACCCCTGTGGCGAAGTAAATACTCCATATAATTGGCTATAACTCGGTTTTTTTAGGCGTTATAGCCAATTATACACCACATAGTTGGCTGTAACTCGCTTTTTATTGTAGTTATAGCCAACTATACTGCTCGTGATACAAAACATAATTGGTCGAAAAGAGGAAATAAAGGTTTTAGTATAGCTCAAAAAAGCCCCAAACCCGTGCTTAATACAGACCGCTTTGACCATGGACGCGCTATTTGAGCGACTCGAAGCGCCAAAAGGATGGTTTTAGCCCAACTTCCACCCAAAAAAATCAATTGTGCGTTGCCAGGCCAACTGGGCGGCTGGGTAATCGTAGCGTCCCGTCGAATCGTTGTGGAAGCCGTGCTGTACATCGGGATAGAGGTGGGCACTGTATTCCTTATTGTTGTCTTGTAGTGCTGCGGCGTAGGCAGGCCAGCCTTCGTTAACGCGCTTGTCCATAGCTGCAAAATGCAGGAGGAGTGGCGCTTTGATATTCGGTACTTCCTCAGCAGCAGGTTGCCCACCATAAAAGGGTACAGCAGCCATCAAATCGGGCAAGCGCACGGCCATCATATTGGATACCCATCCGCCAAAACAAAAACCGACCACACCTACTTTACCCGTACATTCCGGGTGAGATTTCAGGTATTCAAAGGCGGCGATAAAATCCTGTAGCATTTCCTCCCGATCGCGTTTAGCTTGCAATTCCCTGCCTGCATCGTCGTTGCCGGGGTAGCCTCCCAGCGGGCTGAGTGCATCCGGGCCTATGGCGATGAAGCCTGCCAGGGCTGCCCGCCGGGTTACGTCCTCGATATGGGGATTGAGGCCCCTGTTTTCGTGTACCACTACGATGCCGGGCAGTGCCTGCTTATTGCCCACCGGACGGGAAAGCAAGCCCTTGATCTTGCCGCCGCCATTGGGCGAATCGTATTCGACGAATTCGGAATTTAAGCGCGGATCATTTTGCTGTACCTGGATTTTAGTTTCATAATCCGGCATAACAGCTTGGAGCAAGGCAGGTACGGTAAGCCCGCCAATGGCATATACAGATAATTTATCCATAAAGCTACGCCGATCAATCCGGTTGTGGGCATAATCGTCGTAGAGGTCAAAAACTTCTTGCTGGATGGCTTCTTTGTTGGTATTTTTCATGATGGTGCAGATTTTATTCTCGATTATTTGACAAATTGTTGAATGAACTCCTCTTTATATGCCCTTCCGATCGGAATCACGGTTCCATCGCTTAGGTATAGTTGGTTGCCTACTATTTTCTCAATTTTGGAAATGTTGACAATATACGATTTATGGATGCGGGCAAATTGATGGGTATCCAGATTTTCCAGCCAATACCGCAGTGGTTCCGCAGATAAATGCTTCTTTTGGGGAAGAAATAGTTCGGTATAATCGGCATCTGACTTGACATACAGGATATCGTCGATTGTAATTTTAATGTGCTCATAGCCCGACTTGATGAACATTTCTTTGCGCACGTTATCAATGCTACTGATTGTTGGCTCTGCCATTTTTTTCGCCGGCACTTTTGATACTGCTTTCACAAAGCGCTGAAAAGCAAAGGGTTTTAATAAATAATCCACTACATTGAACTCATAACTTTCCAAGGCGTAATCGGGAAAAGCAGTGGTCAGGATGACATGGGGCGGATTGGGCATGGTTTTTAAAAAATCGATGCCGGAAATTTTGGGTAAATGAATGTCCAGAAAAATCAAATCGACTTCTTGGGTTTTCAAAAAATCCATCGCCTGTATCGCATCTGGGAAAGTAGCCAACAGATTCAATGACCCCATGTCTTCGATGTACTTTTTCAAAATGCGCTGGGCTGGCGGCTGGTCTTCTATGATGATGCAATTCATGTCTAAATGATTTTGTTCAAATCCATTTTCAGATAAACCTCGTACTGATTTATCGATGTTTGAATGCGCAGTTCGTGGGCATCCTGATACAGCAGTTGTAGCCTTTTTTTGACGTTTTCCAGGCCAATCCCTTTAGAAAGACTGTCTGTGTTGGACTGGGGCTGAAAGGAGTTTTTACAAATAAAATCGAGTTCTCCAGCCACTGATAAGCTCACCTGCACTTCTATTGAAATCTGATCTGACTGGCTGGCGGTGCTGTGTTTGAAAGCATTTTCTACAAACACGACCAATATCAGCGGTGCAATCCGATAGTCTGCCCGAATATTTTGCGCATCAAAACGAACTTTACCCCGTTCTTCAATTTGCAGCTCGCTGATTTTCATGAAATTTTGCAACTGCTCTACTTCCTTGGTTAGCAACACGTATTTTTCCTTGCATTCATAGAGCATATAGCGCAGTATGCCTGAAAGCTCCAGAATAATTTCCGGGGTTTTGGGCGAATTTTCAATGGCGTAAGCGTAAAGGTTGTTGAGATTGTTGAACAGAAAATGCGGGTTGATCTGCGACTTTAAAAACTGTAACTCGCTCTCCTGCACGGCCGAGCGGAGTTGCTCCACTTCCCGCTGTTTGCCCAAAGCATCCCAAGCAAACTTGAATCCCGACAAAATGGTGATCACAGGCAATACCTGAGACAAGGTAAACAGCACGCCTGGAAAGCCCTTGGCCCTTGTATCTGGGAAAAAAATGGGCTCTAGTGCCAATTCTTCTACCAGCATAACACCTATTGCGATGACTCCCACACCCAAAAAAAAAGGCACCTGTTTTTTCTTATAATAAAAATGAGGCAGTAAATAGTAATTGATGACAAAAGCAGCCAAAGCATAATTGAGGAAATAGACCAGTTTTTGGTTGTCGAAATGTGACGCCTCGTGATCAAAAGAATAGAAAATAAAGACCAGGCCATGTAGTAGCACTTGGAATAGTAACTCTTTGGATGACGGTACAATTGCGCTTAATTTTTTTGCCATACCCAAATATAGCCCTTAATATTTGGATTGCTAAAAACCAAACCCATCAACAGCTTGTTTAGCCCCCTGAACGGCGTTTTTGGGGTGCTTTTGCAAATCTATGTCGTTCAGGGGTTAAGTCTTACCGTTCAAAGAAACAATTTTCATATCTGCTAAAAGCCCTGTTGCTTTGTGGCATAAAAATCATTCTCTAGCATGAAAGTCCAATTACATCTCGTAGCCTGCCTGATCGCTTTGATCGCAACATCTGGCAACCTTTTCGCTCAACAGAACAGCATCGACATTAGCGGTAAATTGGTGGACAGCCAAAGCCGCCAGCCCATTGAATTTGCTACCGTTATGGTACTCGATCCCAATACCGGGCAAGCCATCACCGGCACCACTTCCGAAATGGATGGCAGCTTTATGGTACAAAGCGAATCCAGCAATTTCTACCTCGAAATCAGCTTTATTGGATTCAGCACCCAAACCATTCGCGAAATAAACATCATGGCGGGCAAAGTCGATTTGGGCACCATTGGCCTTTCCCCCGACAGCAAAGTATTGGAGGAGGTAGTGGTACAGGCCGAAAAGTCCACCACCGAATTCAAGCTGGACAAACGGGTGTTCAATGTCGGCAAAGACCTGAGCACCACCGGAGCAAGTGCTTTGGAAGTATTGAACAACGTCCCCTCTGTCAATGTCAATATAGAAGGGCAGGTGAGCTTGCGCGGCAGCACGGGGGTGCAAATTCTCATCAACGGAAAGCCTTCCGTCATTGCCAGCGAGAGCGGCAACGCCTTGGGCACTATCACAGCGGATATGATCGAAAAAATAGAGGTAATCACCAATCCATCGGCCAAGCACGATGCCGAAGGCACTTCGGGCATCATCAATATTGTGATCAAAAAGGAAGAAAGGAAGGGGCTTAATGGTTCGGTGTCGGTCAATACAGGTGTTCCCCACAACCACAGTGTGGGTCTGAGTATGAACCGCCGCACGGAGAAATTCAACCTGTTCACACAGTTGGGTGCCGGATACCGGGAACTGCCCCAAGAATCACGAAATACCAATAGCGACCTCCTCAACAATACCACCATCTTCAGCGAGGGCACGGAATACCGCAACGAGGCTTTTTACAATTTGATTTTAGGTACCGATTACCACATCAACCCCTACAACATCCTGACCCTCTCCGGGAATGTTGCCTACGAAGTGGAAGACCAGCCCTCTGAGATTTTTTTCAGCATACCCGACGAAACGGGCGCCATCGTTTCCGAATGGTACCGCACAGAAAACACGGAAGCAACCAACCCCAAGTACCAATACGAATTGCAATACAAGAAGGAGTTTCCTGATAACAAAGACCATACCCTGCTCTTTAGCGCCGTGGGCAATTTCTTTGGCAAGGATCAGTCCTCTGAATTCAAAAATGTCAACATTCTGGGCGACAACGCGACCAATGACCAACAAACCCGCACCAATTTTAAAGAAGAACGGCATACTTTCAATCTGGACTATACGCATCCCTTTTCAGAAAAATGGACGCTGGAAACTGGCGCTCAATACGTATTGAATAATGTGAGCAACGACTTTGCGGTAAGCGATCTGTTCAATGGCGAATGGATACAAAATGACAACTTGACTAACGTTTTTGAATACGAACAAAATGTACTGGGTGTTTATACGACAGGCGCATATGAAGATAAAAAATGGGGCATCAAGCTGGGGCTTAGAATGGAGAATACAGACCTAAGCACGCTGCTCGTCAACACCAATGAGGTCAATGACCAAAATTTCACCAACTTGTTTCCAACGCTGCACACCTCGTACAAACTCACGGAGAAATTTTCCCTCCAGGCAGGTTATTCCAAGCGCATTTTCCGACCCCGCCTTTGGGATTTGAATCCTTTTTTCAATATCCGCAACAACTTCAGCATACGCACGGGCAACCCGAATTTGCTACCTGAATTTACAGACTCTTACGAAATGGCGGGTATTTATATTTTTGGGAAAACTTCCCTCAATTTCGGTGTTTATTATCGCTACACCACCGATGTGGTCGAACGGGTGTCCACCTTCCAGGATAATGTCAGCATCACAACGCCAGTGAACATCGGCACCAACCGCTCGACGGGCATCGAAGTAAATGGCAAATACAACGCCAACGACTGGCTGACATTTAACGGCGATTTCAATTACAACTACTTCAATCGGGAAGGCACGCTGGAAGCCACCTCATTCGACTTTAATGCCGACCAATGGTCGTCCAAGCTGACTGCCAAAGTAAAATTGCCTTTGGATTTTGACTTTGAAGTGACGGGCCAGTACCAGTCCAAGTTTCAGACGGTACAAAGCGAAGTCTCTGAGAATTTGTTTGCCGACCTGGGCTTGCGCAAAAAAATCCTCAAAGGCAAAGGCGTTTTCAACTTTAGCGTACGGGACATTTTTGCATCGCGCATTCAGGAAACGATTACCAATCAACCCGGCTTTTATTTGTACAACTGGGGTCGTCGCGGACGCTTTACCACCCTGGGATTCAGCTATGGTTTTGGCAAAGGCGAGGCGATGGAGTACTCTGGTCAGCGCAGGCATTTTTAAAAGCACCAACTAATAAAAAAGCTGCGCTTCTTCATCAAACAAAAAACATAAACTAAAATGGCAACTAACTCCAAATTAAGCATGCGGATCATCCACCGCTATCTGGGCTTTTTCCTGGCCGGCATCATGGCCGTCTATGCCCTGAGTGGGATGGTGTTGATTTTCCGCGACACCGACTTTTTGAAAAAAGAAGTACTGGTTGAAAAACAAGTAAAACCCCAGGCCAGTCAAGAAGAACTCGGACAATTGCTCGACCTTCGACGACTGGAAGTAGAAAAAGAGGAAGGCGGATTTTACTTTTTCAAGGATGGCACCTATAATATCCAAACAGGTGAGGCGCAATATACTTTGAAAGAATTGCCCTATGTTTTGGATAAAATGACGCATTTGCACAAGGCGAAAACAGCCGACCCACTGTTTTACTTGAATATTTTTTTCGGGCTTTCCCTGCTGTTTTTTGTGCTTTCCTCTTTTTGGATGTTTATGCCGCAGACTAGCGTTTTCCGAAAGGGGCTTTATTTTACCCTGGCGGGCGTCGTGCTGGCCTTAGCCCTACTTTTTTTGTAAAAAGATAACGAGCTGGACAACGGCTAACCTTTTCCGCAGCATCAACAATCGATAAGTAGTGTGCAAAAAATTACTTCCCAATTTAGCAAAGTCCTTACCCTAGCGAACACACTTAAAATGAACCGTTTAGCCCGCTAGGGTAAGGACAAAATCGGGAACTTAATTTTTCTGCGTTACTAAACTATTTTTTTCATACATCACTTTTATACGAGCCAGGGGTAAGAACTTTACTGCCTGGCTTGGTTTTTTCACAAGCTGCTAAGCTTTTTAAAGTCCCATTTTCCTTTTCCAAATTAGTTTCCACAAAATGGCTCGATTGCGCGCTTTTTGTAAATTGCAAAAAACCCCCTTCTATTTTGCCGCTATATTGATTCCTTTCTTTACTTTTAGGCGCCCCGACAAAAGCACAACAACAAACAAAATGAACCAACAGAAGTCTATACCGCTACCGGGCGATCCTTCCCTTCCCAGTTCTGATGCCATCATTCAGGAACTGATCCAGGCAGGAGAAGGCCACTTCAAGTACAGCGTAGAAGATTTTTTTAAAAATCCCGAGAAAACAGCTTTCCGGCTTTCGCCCAAAGGCGATTTTGTGGCTTTCCTGAGTCCCTACGAGCGGCGTAGAAATATTTTTGTACAAAAAATGGGCGAGGAAAACGCCCTGCGCATCACCAGTGAAACCGAAAGGGACATTAACGGCTTCTTTTGGGCCAACAACCAACGACTGGTATATGTCAAAGACAGCGGAGGCGACGAAAACTTTCAACTGTTTGCCGTTGACCGTGACGGACTGAATGCAAAAGACCTTACCCCATTTGATGGGGTTAAAATTCAACTGATAGACGATCTGGAGGACAATGAGGACGAACTGATCATCGGGATGAATAAAAACAACCCGATGTTGTTCGAACCTTACCGCATCAATATCCATACGGCTGAATACCAACTACTGGCACACAACGACAACCTGGAAGCACCCATTACAGCTTGGATGACCGATCACGGGGGGCGGCTCTTATTAGCCGTTCAAACAATTGGAGGTGTCAATCACAGCCTACTTTATCGAGAAGATGAAAGCCAGGAATTTAGATCGATAATGGTCACCAACTTTAAAGAAAGGGTGGATCCTCTTTTTTTTAGTTTTGACGCCCCCCATCACGTGTTTGCCACCAGCAATATGGGCCGCGACCGGGCAGAAATCGTATTGTTTGATTTGAAAAAAGGAGCAGAAACTGGCTCTGTAATTTTTGCTCATCCCGAGGTAGATGTGGATAGCCTGATGTACTCCAAAAAGCGCAAAGTCATCACAGGAGCCGTTTTTACCACATGGAAGCGATACATCCATTTCTTTGACGAAACGCGCAAAAACATCCAATCAAAACTAGAAGCGGCTTTGCCAGGCTATGAAGTAGTGGTAGTCAACTCCAACCGAGAAGAAGACAAGTTCATGGTGCGAACTTATAGCGACCGTTCGCTGGGGGCCTATTATTTTTATGATGTGGCAGAAGACCACCTGCAAAAAATAGCCGAAGTAAGCCCTTGGCTGAATGAAGATGATATGGCTACTATGCAGGCCGTGAGCTACCCTTCGCGCGATGGATTGACCATACATGCCTACCTTAGTTTGCCCAAATCAGCGGAAAAAGGAGTGCCTTTACCCGTTGTCATCAATCCTCATGGCGGCCCCTGGGTGCGCGACAGTTGGGGTTACAATCCCGAAGTGCAATTGCTTACCAATCGCGGGTTTGCCGTATTGCAAATGAACTATCGAGGCAGCACGGGTTATGGCAACTACTTCTGGCAAGCGGGCTTCAAACAATGGGGGCGTGCTATGCAGAATGACATTACCGATGGGGTGCATTGGCTCATCGACCAGGGCATTGCCCTCCCAAATGGCATCGCTATTTACGGTGCCAGCTACGGCGGTTATGCGACCTTGGCAGGTATCACTTTTACGCCCGACCTATATGCCTGCGGGGTGGACTATGTTGGGGTTTCCAACCTCTTTACTTTTATGAATACCATTCCGCCTTATTGGAAGCCCTATCTGGAAATGCTCTACGAAATGGTCGGCCACCCAGAACAAGATAAAGACATGATGGTGACCGCTTCTCCCGTATTTCATATTGATCGGATAAAAGCGCCCCTCTTTGTAGTGCAAGGTGCCAACGACCCACGAGTGAATATTGATGAGTCCGACCAAATTGTGCGCTCACTCCGCCATAGGGGGATAGAGGTGCCGTATATGGTTAAATACAATGAGGGGCACGGCTTTGCCAACGAAGAAAACCGCTTTGAATTTTATCAGGCCATGCTGGGCTTTTTGAAGAAACACCTGGAAGTATAGGGGCAGCGCTATCCAAACTACGCCGTCAGATCGACATGCCCATGTTTCTTCGATCTCAGCATGGGTCACATTAGCGGGTCGCTTCAAATGCCCCGCTAAATTTACGGGGGAATAGCGCGGCATTCATTCCCTCAACCAAAGCTTACCATTCTTGCAGGAAATTAAGGACAACTCCCCTTGACCATGCAATTCATCCAATTTTTGTTGTGCAGTTGCCAACGGCAGCTCCGCCACTTCCGCAAATTCACGCAGGGTCAAAGTCGGGTATATTTCAAAAAGCTGCTTCCAATCGTGATGATAATCCATTGCGGTAATGGCGGGCTTTATTTTCCTGAGTTTTTCCTCAAACTGTTCATAAGGCTTAAAGCCGTAAAGCATCTCTGTAGCGCCCGTACTGTCGCTTAGGAAGAGGGTCGGAAAGCCCCGCACCCCCATGCGTCGCGCCAGTTGTAAATCTTCTTGAAACAATTCCTTGGCTTTGCCCTCAATTGCAATGCGAAGTTGGGCTGTATCTAAGCCTGTTTTTTCCGCAGCTTGTACGACGTACTCCCAGCGCGTGATATTTTTTTTCTGTAAAAACAATAGCTCCCGGAGTACCCGCAGAAATGCAACCGCCTTGTGTTTGTCCTGCATCTGTGCGGCCTTGAACGCAATGGAAGGCGGATAAGAAGAATCCAGCGGGTCTTCCAGCCAAATATCTCCATCGATGGGCATATTGTAATAGAGGCTCACCTCGTCCCAATGGGATGCCACATCGGAAGGTTTGCTGATGCCTCCGCTGTTGTAGCTCCAGTCGGGCAGTAAACCTCCCATACGGTACTCTATTTCTACATCACCGCCGTATTCCAACTTCAGTTTTCGGAGTTGGGGTTCTATGCCCCAGCAGGACGAGCAAATAGGATCGGTGAAATACACTATTTTGATGGGCTTTTGGCGGGCTGAAACAGCATCGGCCTGAGCCAAAGCTGTATTACTTGAGGGCACTTCACAAATGCCGATTTGTGGGTCACACAACAAAGGATTTTTTTTCTCCTGCATAATATGGTCATTTTGAGCTTGGCAACTGATCGCGCCAATCGCGATCATCGTCCATAAAATTAGTCTAATGTTTTTCATGCTGCCTGATGCTTGAAGAATTTAGTATCTTCACACAAAGTTCAGGATTAAAACAATACCACACAATTAGTCAGGTTTTTATGACTACCAACAACGAATCAGAAAATAAGGAAACTTGCCCGGCTCAGGCGCTTTTGAAATTGCTCTCTGGAAAAATGAAACCTGAGATATTTCTCTTGGCAATGGATCGCCCGGTGCGTTTCAATAGTTTGCTGCGGCAAATAGATGGTGCCAACAAACAAACACTGTCTTTGGCGTTGAAGGAATTGGAAGACGCCACCCTCTTGAAGAAGGTTGTTGTCAGGCAAAAGCCGCTGCATATAGAATATCACCTTACGGAAAGAGGGCAGTCTTTAGTGCCTGTTTTTAGACAATTAGAGCACTTGGTATAGTCCGATATGGCCGCTTTATACCCATAAAAAAAGCCGGAGTTACAGCTGCAACTCCGGCTTTTATGTTGGAAACATGCGTTTATATCTATTTTCCCCTACCTCATCCTGTTTCAGCGAGGGCTTGCGAATCCGTCAAAGACGGAGGCTTCGGGGAAAAACTTGATTTATCCTTCCCCTTTCAGTGCTCCAAAATCAAACAACAAAGAGAAACGCAAGGTATTATCCAAGGGGTTGCGTTGGTTGGTTGTTGGCACTAGATAAGAGAAGTTGATGCCAAACACATTGTATTTGATGCCTAAACCAACGGTGAAAAACTTGCGGCCACCCTTTTGTATGTGTTCGTTGAAATACCCAGCGCGAACGGCAAATTGCTTGTCATACCAGTATTCTATACCGACAGAATACATCAATTCTTTCATCTCTTCGCTGAAACCATCCGGGGCATCGCCAAAAGAGGAGAACAACGCAGAAATTGGAGAATCTTCGCGGTAATCCAAAACACCGTTGCCGTCCAAGTCTTCACAATCTTCTCCCTGACAAGGCGTTGGCGCCATCAACTTGTTGATGTCTGTAGTGATGGTCAGTGAGTTGTATTCATCCAGATTCATTTCGTAGGCAGCACCCAGGGCAAAGTTAGCTGGAAGGAAATCGCGGAATAGCGAATTGGTATAGGAAATTTTAGAGCCGATATTGGTCAACGCCAAACCTACGGTCAGGTTGTTATCTCCTTTGCGGGTTTCGATCGGTGTCTGATAGGTAAAAGAAATATCCGCAGCGCCTGCTACGCCAGCCTGAATGGTTTCGCCCCCCTCCACTTCCTGACCAGAAGCGAGGTTGGAGTAAATGAATTTACCCGTCAAGGCAGCGGAGAATTTTTCAGAAAGTTTTCTGGAATAAGCCAGCGATACTTCAAATTCGTTGGGCTGACCTACATTCAGGTTTTCACCATTGATGTCGGTAAACTGAATGCTTCCCAGCGAGAAATAGCGCAGGCCAAAACCCAATGCTTGCTGCTCGCCCATTTTAGTATAACCGGTCAAATACGCCAGATAAACATCATTCAGCCCCAAAGCGCGCAGCCAGGGGGTATAAGTAACGGCCACACCCATATCCTCTTCAGCCAAAACCAACTTAGAGGCATTGAAGTGCATCGCATTGGCATCGGGTGAGATGGCTACACCAGCATCGCCTAATGCCCCCGAACGGGCGTCGCCGACAATACGCAGAAAAGGAACGGCTGTGACAACCGTATTGGTACAAGGTGTTCCATCTGTATTAACCAATTCTCCAGTGTCCGGATCCCTGAAGCACTGTGCTGCTGCAGTAGAAATAGAAGCAGCCAAAAGAGCTAAAACCAGGGTAGATTGTAGAAACAAATTCCTCATGAGATTCAAACTATTTTTGAAAAGTCTTGCAAAGATAAAATTAGTTCACGTTTATGAAAGCAAAGATTATGCCGCATTCCCGACGACCTTTGTCTTTGTCCTATATGAATACGAAAAAAACGCCCACTTATTTTAGGATAACCAATTTTTCAAAATCACTTTCTCCATTCAGGGTAGTCAGACCCGTATTGGCCGTGCGTACCTTCACTTTGTACAAATAAACACCTTTTGCGAGTTGGTCACCAAAATCATCGCGGCCATCCCATTCGATGCAATCGTCTTGCCGGATAGCGCCATCGGAAAATAGCGTTACCTCCAGCGTTTTAACCAAGCGGCCGGAAACGGTAAAAACCTGGATCAATACATCCAGTTCCTGATTAGCCAGGTTGTGGTCAAACTGAAAACAGGTGCGGTCGGTGAATGGATTGGGGTAGTTCAATACATGTTCCAGGGCAATTTCTTCAGAACTGGCTACTACAAATTCGGTATATCCCGTTGCAGAATTATTGGCCACATCCCAGGCTTTTACACTGATATTATGTCGGCCTTCCGGCAAGCTGGATAAAGGATAACGGACTTTGCCTTTGGTATAATTATCCAATTCGGATTCGTAAAAGTCATTGAGCAGGTAAGTGTTTTGCGTATCTTCGTTGAGAATGCCTTCCAGGTCGTGGCCAATGCTATTGCCCGCCACATTGATGCCATTATCATCTTCCAAAACAACCAGCAGGGTCGGGCTAGGATCTGTAATGCCGCCAAATACAAAGTCCTCCGTATTCATATAGACCTCTACCTGTGGCCCCCGATCATCTGCCAAGCCATCGGGATCGGTACCGCCAATGACGAAGCCTTCAAAGCTACCCGCTGCATCGGCGCCGCTATTGTCGTCTGCTGCGTAATAGCTGACTTTTCCGTAGCCATAGGTGTAATTGATGTCTTTGGGTACAACAAAAGTAAAACTAAAGCGACCATTGGTCACCGAAGCCCTTCCTTTGAAGATGACATTCTTCTGGATGCGGTAGTTGTACACCGGATTGGCACCTTGCCCCAAAGTGGATACGATTTGTGCCTTATCAAAAACGGTCGGATAAATGATGCCGTTAAAACCAGAAAGCATTTGACCATTCAAATCGGTGACCATACCTTCTATGGTTACTTTTTGCAAAGCGCGGATGGTATCTACCGCTGTATTTACGTCTTGTGAATTGATGCTCGTAGTAGCGACCTGATAATCCGGGAGGGCAATTACCGTGGAGGGGTCGCCAATCAGAGAAAATTTGCGGGAATTGTTGATATCAAAAATACCGCTCACATCATTTTTACCCCTTTGGAATGCCTCGCCAATGGTAGGGATACGCCCGCTTTCCCGGTTGAACATGTATTGCAAAGCATTCTCCGTCATTTCCACATTTGAATTGGCGTAAACGGCCCTTACGGTGGTCATCAGGGCAATAGCACCGCCCCTGCTGTTGAGGAGTACCTCTTCGCCAGCGCTGGTAAAAGCTGGATCGTCATAGCCCGTAAAAGAACAAGTGGCTGTCAGGAAAATGGGCAAACGATCGTAATTGGTCCAGGATAGAATGTCTGATATATTCAGAACGCGCTCTTGAGCCCAACCTTTGGGGCCGCCGTGTCCTAAGTAGGTAATGGCCAAAGCGCCTTTGAAAGTGGATTTATTCAATTGTTCGGTTGCCAGTGGAAAGCGTTCGCCTCCGGAGGTGGATTCTTGGGGAAAAGCATCCAGGTAAATTTTCTCATAATTCAACTGCGGGTTGGATACTTGAAGGGCTTCCGCAATTTCATCGCAATCTTTGAAATGGGTCAAATCGCCAGAACCGTCGTTGTCGTCGCCGACAAAAACCATGCGGTTGCGCCAATCTCCTTGTGTGTTTTCACCAATATCATAATGGATGATCTTGTCCACTACTGCTGCGGCTTCTTCCAAGCTTTTTACCGTAAGGCGACCAACGGCGATATTCAGCATTCCTGTCAGGGGCTCATTGGGATCGGTACCCGTCAATAGTCCAAAGTAATCATCCGTTGGATAGGCTTCAACAGGGTGCAGCGATTCTTTTTGATAGACCGGGATGAACTCATTGCCCAAGCCGTAATAATCGCGGGCATCGAAAGAGCCATCACCAAATAGCAATAAGTAGCTGAATCGACTACTGCGCTCGTACAACATCTTAGCCAGGTCGCGGATGGCGGTCGGATCTTTTTTTCCGGATGAAAATTCGTTATAAACTTGGCCAACTTCTACCAGTTCGATGCTCAAATCGTCGTGGTTGGCTCGATGCTGAGCCAGGCGCAACGCTTCCGATTCAAATTCGGAAGGATAGACGATGAGCATATCAGTTTGTTCTATGCCGTGCACATTTTGCAAAGCCAACTCGCCGACAATCTCTGGTTCGGGTAATTCAGGGCTATCTGTGAAAGCGACGAACTCCCGGAGTTGGTCGCTGTTGACCGCAAAAGATAATTGTGATCCGAAAAGGGAATAGGTTTGCTGGCGCGCTTTTAGCGGATCGGTAATGTCCCACACCATTATTCCTGCATTAACGTCTAAAAGTTGAAAGGTAGTGCTGGGGTAATTTGTGCTGCGGGTATCGCGGAAACGCATTTGCAAACCGACCATACGCAATTGACGGCGCACATTGAATTGTACATAATCGAGCCAGCCTTCGCTGTCATCTCCTGATCCCTGTGGGTAGGGATACCGAATGTTGAAATTGATCACCGATCCTCCCAGATAAACGGAATCCTGTAGCAAAGCTCTGTTGGCGTAACGGCGTGTATTGTCGTTGGCGCTGCCTATAGAGGATACCCCATCGGCATTGCCGCTTTTAATACTTTCGCCAGCTATATCCAGGTAAAAATTGGACGACACAGCGGCCCTCAGCGCCATTACTGCCCGTATGTGGGTCGCTTCTGTGGTAATCAGATTAGGAAAATTAAAACGCCCGTTGTAGCTATATTCCCTGGCTACCTTGAAGTGGTCGCCGTACCAGAACTGTCCCGAACCTTGTGTTTTATTCCAATCGTGCATCAGATTGGATTTGTCTTCTTCCAGCCGGGTATAATCGTCGAAGGAAGTGCTGGTATATGCCCCGCTGCCCAGGGAGGCCTGCTCACTAACCCGCAGCCCATTTTCCGAATCGATTTTCAGGAAATAGTAATTGCGGGTATCGTAAATGTTTTTTTCCATCACAAACTGGCGCAGTGTCTCATCATAGCTCCATTTATCGGGTCCTTCGGCGTAAAATAAAATATAGTCGCCTGCATCAAAACTGCCATCCGATTCGCCCATGACCAAAATGGCGTTTTCCTCCAAATCATCTACCCTGTCGGCACTGACAAAGGTGGGTAACATCCCGCTGCCGTTGCCATATAGCCTTATTTTGCGTGGGTCAATATTGTCCACATCCACGCCCAAGGCATCTTTGAGGAAAGTATAAGACAAGCGATGTATGCCGGTTTCCACAATGGCCAATTTGTATGTGGTACCACTGCTCAATACAGAGATGGTGGTATTACCCGGGCCGCGGAAAGCGATGGGTTCAGATTCTAATTCAATACGAAGTTCTATCTCTTTCAAGCGTTCGAAACGGCTGCCTTTTTTGATGATGGGAATAAATGCCAACCTACCATAATACTGTTGGCGATCCTGTTCGACCTGGGTTTCAAAATTCAGGCGCTCACCGAGGAGGGCATCTTCTTCACCTTCCGTTTTATCAAAAGATTCGAAAGTAGCACGTATAATCTGTACTTTCAAACGACCATTGCCTTCTATCGGAAATCGACTGATGTACCAGGGCAAATGAGGATACTGGGAATGACTTATGCTGCCTTCAAAGGTCAGGCGCTGTACCATCTGCCCATCAAAAGCCATCTCTTCTGGCGCATCCCAGTTGAACTGATGCCTTATGATCACTGGATTGGCCGCAAAAATACTCCCTAGCAAGAGGATAAAAACAGGAATCGTAAAGAGCTTCTTCATACTGCTGTGTGTTTGACACTGATTTTGAAACGTCCCTAGTAAAAACTGTATTGTCAGCACGTTTATTTGTTAAGAAAGCGAAGTTACCGATTCTTTAAACACCATAAGGTATTTACAGCTTTTAAAGTAAGGCCACATTAAAGGGGAAATGTCGGCAATTGGACAGGAGGCAGAGGGGGAGAGGTTTCTAGTTTCAGGTTTCAGGTTTTTTACCCGGCTGATCCCGCGAAAAACGCGGGAGAAGACGGGCTGGTTTTCCTGCCCCCGTCCGATCCGGAGTCGTCCCGCCCGGATTGATCCGGCCGGGCGGGCCGGGCGGGCGAATTCCGCTGAAAGCGGGAGGCGGGTGGTTTTTCTGCCTGAACCGAGGTACGAGGGCGGTTGGTTTTCCTGCCCTCGTCCGACCGGGGCCATACAGGCGGCCACGCCTAAGGCTTGTGCTTGCCGGATTCCATCTTACCCCACCATATGATGCAATTCTGCCGCCGTTCGACCTGTTAAAACAGCAATCTCTTCTATTGTTTTGCCGGATTGGAGCAAAAGCTCGACCATTTTGATGAAATCTTGCTGGATTTTTTCATTTTTCTGGCGTTCTTCTTCCGCTTTGGCTTCAGCAGCTTCTTTGCTTTTGCGTTCTTCTTCTGCTTTGGCTTCAGCAGCTTCCTTTTGAACTTCTAATTGTTTAATTCTTGTTTCCTGGCTGACGAATAGGTCTTCCATCGCCTGTTCTGCCTGGAGTTTTTTGCGCATTTCGTCGTTCAACAAGGGCAATTGCAGGTACTCCGCGATGTCTTTGAACTCCTCTGGCACATCTTCCAAATCCAAGATATAGTTTGCTTCTTTGACCCAAGCTTGGTTAAACAAGGTCATAAAGCGTTCGATCCGGGTACGGCGCTCGCCAGGAAGGCGACGGACTTGGAGAATATAACAATCGTGTGTTAGCAAAGCGATGAAGTCGCTTTCCAATTCTAGTAATTGACGGCTGGATAAGTCGGTAATACGCTGGTCAACCTTGACCGCCATAGCAGGAATATCGGGCAAGTTATAGCCCATGATGTAGATGGATATGATAGGCCAAGCAATCTCATACTCAATACCATCAGCACTCATTTGTTTGTTGCGATGCAAATAGGCGTGCCCCAAGTAGCTCCTGAAACGCAATTCATTGGTTGGCAATTTGGATTTTTGTAGTTCCACGAGTACGGTTTCCACTTTACCCGATTGGTCACGTATTTGCGCCTTAAAGTCAAGCCTATACATGGTAAATTGCCGCTCTTCGTCTTCTAGAATGATTTCCTGTTGGGACAACTCCACTGATATGACCTCCTTGTCTAAAATGACAGACAATACCTTTCTGGCTAGTCGCTCATTCGACATCAGGTACTTGAAGGCATGATCGTAAAGCGGATTGGCAATTCTCATTTGGCAAATATACGCGTTTTAATGGATAAAAGTGTGGTTTGAGCGGAACAAGAATGCCGTATTTTAGGTATAGAACCGATCACCAATTATCGTTGGTTTAAATGGTCAAAAAGGCTTATTGCTTTCATTGAATTATACGCTTTGCTTCTACAACTTTTCTACTGCTTCTCCTGTTCCATCGTTCATGACAAATATCCAACAGATAGCTATACTCGGCTGCGGCTGGCTAGGTTTTCCATTGGGGAAAAAACTGGTACAAGAAGGCTATTCAGTTAAGGGTAGTACGACCCGCGAAGCAAAGCTGCCTTTGATCGAGGCCGTCGGTATTCAGCCTTTCCTGATTCGAGTAGAAACGAGCTTGATGGGCAATGATTTGCCCGATTTTTTTGAAGCAGATATACTGGTGTTGAATCTGCCTCCTGGAGGGCGCAAAAACCCTGAAGCGGTTCGACAACATCCTGCACAAATAGCAGCCATTTTAGCAGAAGCAGCTAAAAGTCAGCGACTGAAAAAAGTGTTGTTCATCAGTTCAACCGGAGTTTATGGAAGCGCCATTGGGAAAGTAACAGAAACAACCCCCTTGCAGCCAGATACGACTTCGGGCAGGGCATTAGTTGAGGCAGAAAACTTATTGAGTACCCAAAAAAAATGGGACCTCACCATACTCCGTATGGCCGGGTTGGTAGGTGGCGAACGGCATCCGGGGCGTTTTTTGGCTGGTAAAAAAGATGTTCTCGGCGCTCAGGCACCGATTAATTTGGTGCATTTGGACGATTGTATCGCGGTGATACAGCAAATTTTTCATCAAGAAATTTGGGGCGAAGTATTCAATGTATGCGCAGATGAACACCCAAATAAAAAAACGTTTTATACCCTACAAACGAACAAACTTGGCCTGGAAGCTCCAGTTTTTTCACACGACCAGGAGGGAAAGGATGAAAAATGGGTCTCAAATGAAAAGCTCAAAGCCATGCTCCACTATACTTTTTTGCATCCCGATCCAATGCAGTTTTGAGCTTATTGATGGGCTATCTTTTTATGCTCCTGCAGGCCGTTTTCATAATGGATACTCAGCAAGTAAAGGCCGGATGCCAAATCGTTTAATTCCAAATTAAATGCGTTGGCATTGATGGTGGACTGTTCTTTCATTAGTCGTCCTCGCAAGTCGTAAAGACGGATATTTTTCAAGGGGTTTTCGGCACGGATGTACAGAACATCCCGAACCGGATTTGGAAAAATGCTGCTAGCAATAGCCTCCTCCTCATCCACCGCAGTTGGGCAAGGTAAATCCATAATTCGACCCCACAATTCATTATCAAAGACAGTTAAGCTGGGAGCATCGCCATAGGCGCCTTCTCCTTGCCGCACCACCACCATATTTTCGCTAGGCACAACGTATATTTTCTGGTCGTTTCGGCCCAATGCCGCAAATAAGTCGCTTGGTGCATCGGGAATCATGCTGCCGTCGAAAAGAAACTGTAGGCCAGGAATCATATATCCCAACTGACCGTTCAGCCACCACAAATAACCATAAGAGGGGTTCAGTTGCTGCGAAGGGTGTATCATGGCTTGGTAATAATCCATATCGGTCATAATGAGGTCGCCATTCCAGTTGCCCTGAGCAAGCATGAAAAGCCCAAAGCGAGCCATGTCCCTGGCCGTACTGTAATAGACATAATCGAACCAAAAGCCGCTCATACCGATTCGACTGCCCAAGCGTTGATACGTATATAAGGTTCGATTGATACCCGTAGCGTTTTCCATCACATTTTGAACCAAGCGATAGGGTGCGTTGTGATAAGCCCATCGATTACCAGGACTTGTAAGGCACTGCAAGCATTCCGGATCATAGCAATATTCGCTATTGGGAACGCCCAAATCTTCTAGGCTATCATCCAATCCTGTTGTCATCGTAATTTGATGGCGAATTTTGATCAAACGCTCCTCTTCCTCGGTACAAGTCGTCCAACCTTCCCCCAGATAATCGGCGGTTACATCGTCCAATGCCAAATACCCATCTTCCTGAGCCAAACCAACCATAACAGCCATTAGGCTTTTCCCCGCAGAGGCCCAATACCAGATGGATTCATCCGTGAAGTTATCGAAATAGGTTTCGAGAACGATTTTACCGTCTTTGAGAACAATAAATGACTTGGTATTCCTTTCATCTAGAAAATTCAAAAGCGCCTCGATTTTTTCGGGACACCAGTGGAGGGCTGTTGGATCTAAGGTATCCCAGGTTTCACCTGATAGGGGCGGAAAATAAAGGCTTTGAGCTTTGGAAAAAGATAGCGCCAATAAAAGCAAAAGAGAGCATAAAAGTCTATTCATGGCTTTTCTTCTTAGGACACCAAGTTGGGGTTTAGGTTTAAACCGCAGGTATTAACATTTCTCCAATACCTCAAATAATTCATCCAATTCGTCAAAAGATTTCAAGCCTACTTTTTCTTCACTGCCTCCCGTTAGTTGGATGCCCATAGGCTGTAGTAGCGTTATTATTTCTTGTAGCTCATTCGGTGTTACTTCCATAGACAACAGACAAGGGAAGTTTTCGCAAAGATGCGCCAAACTTTCTTTTTGAGCGCCGTTCAGTGCCCGCCAGTTGATGCCATTCTTTTGAAAATCTAGCACAAAGCCCTGAACATAAGGTTGAAAAAGAGCCAATTGCTCGGCTAGCCCTTCCAGCGTTTCGGCCTTTTCAATGACCCATTCTTTGAAAATGGGGATACTCTTGTCGGCCAATGGCTTTAGTGCATCCAAAACGGTAAAATGCCCCACCTGTACAACATCCAATTCTAATTCCTGCCAGGCTTTTTCTATGGCTAAGGCATCCAACATATCCAATTCACCCAAAATTTTTACACCATCCACCCATTCTTTGATGGCCTTCATCTGGTTGGGTTCCATGTAATGTGCTGATCCTGAAACCAAATTAAAACCCAGCCATTCCACTTCTCGGGCTGCAAAATAACGCGCATCTGTTAGGTTGGTGATGCCTCCTGCTTTGATTTTTATGGTCTTCATCGTGTGTCATTAAACGCACAAAGATAAAACAGCGGATAAAAAAAGTACCTACCCGACAAATCGTATAGGAAAATACTTAGTGAAGACTGCTTATCGCAAAGTACTTTACTCGGATCATGCGATGAGCCAAGGCATTTACAAAATCGCAAATAAAAAACAATGCTCAATAATTTGTACCCTTTTTATAGCACTCCCGTTAATAGGGATATATGGCAAAAATCGTCAAGTAAAAACCAACACCCCCATTTAACAAAACGTTAAAATTTTCTTAATTAACGATTTCTGCCAAAGTCATTACAGATATTTGCAACTTTAGCACCGATTTCCTCCTTACAAATTGTGCAAAAAGAGTTTCTAAAACGATTTAGACGCTCCTAAAAAACCAACCCTTGACACCCTCAGTTATAACAAACGTTCTACTACCTCAAAAACGGAAAAGCGAATAAAGCACAGGAAATAGCATTTTTTTGGTGTCGTTTTCTTGTTTGTAACTATTTTGTTTATATACTTGTCTAAAAAAAGAAACTTTATTTTGGAAATCTGATTTTACCTGTTATTTTTGATCGCCAAGTTGACAAAAAAGAGCATTATCGGGGGGGAGAGAAAAGCTAAATTCTCAGCACTATCTTGTTGATTTATCTTCATTTTTCTGACAAAACACACTAAGCAAACAGCTGACTATTTAGTTTATTGAAGGCAAAGTAAACACTTATGGGAAAAGAGAAATTTATTTACAACACCCATACACTCCGTTATGAAAAAGTCGAAGAATCTTTTCGACAAAAAACGATGAGGTTTTTGGGCTTTGTTTGTATGGCTGTTTTTACAGCATTTTTACTCCTTTTAGCGGTTCACCGCTGGCTTCCATCTCCTGAAGAGAAATTGCTTCAGAAAGAAATTTCCAAGTTGGAAACCAAAATCCAAGAATACAACACAGAAGTAGATCGCCTCAGCGAAGTGCTTCAAAAAATACAGGAACGCGACGCTTACACGCATCGTATGGTATTCGGTATGGATCCTATAGACCAAGGTGTGTGGGAAGGGGGCGTGGGTGGCCACGACCAATTCGAAAACCTGCGTCAGTACCAAACCGGCGATCTGCTGATAGCGACCAATGAGAAAATGGAGAAGCTAAAGCGCCAGATGGACATTCAGTCTAGGTCATTGGATACGATCATGGCGTTGGCAGGCGAAAAAGAGAAGATGCTCGCCTCTATTCCATCCATCAAGCCAGTGCGTTCGGATAAGTTGGCCAGAAATGTCAAGTTATTGTCTGGCTTTGGCTATCGCATCCATCCTATTTTCAAAGTGCCTAAAATGCACTACGGCATTGATTTTACAGCTCCTGCTGGCACGCCCATCCAAGCAACCGGAGCAGGTCGGGTGTCTAAAACAGGCCCATCTTCTGGCTATGGCAACCAAGTGATCATCGACCACGGTTATGGTTATCAAACTATTTATGCCCACATGAAAACCATAGATGTAAAGGTAGGCCAGGAAGTGAAACGTGGCCAGAAAATAGGAACAGTTGGCAGTACAGGTACTTCCACAGCTCCGCACTGTCACTATGAAGTTGTTTTCAAAGGCGAAAAAGTTAATCCAATCAATTATTGTATGGATGGGCTGACCCCGGAAGAATACCAGGAAATGGTAAAGGCCGCCGAAACAGCCAATCAATCATTTGACTAAAAGCATAAAATGAATTCTATAAACTTCAAGAAAGACTTCCATTTCGGAGGTCTTTTTTTCATTATGGTCTTAGTAGCAATAATTGCTGTTGCTTGCCAACCAGAAAAGTCTGTCAAAAAAGAACATTTAGCTACCGCCATTTTGGTGAGCGCTGACACAGTCATACCACAAGCGCCCGTCAAAGACAGCCATTCAACAGTAGCACCCACTACCTTTACCATAGTCGGGGTTGGCGATATGATGCTGGGTACCAATTACCCCTCTACGGCCTACCTGCCGCCTAATGGGGGTCGCGACTTGTTAGCGGAGGTAAGCGCCTTGCTTTCAGAAGCCGATGTAACCTTTGGCAACTTGGAAGGTACCATCCTCGACAAGGGCGGTACAGCCAAAACTTGCCGAAACCCAGATGCTTGCTATGTTTTCCGCTCTCCAGAAAGCTATGCAAAGCATTTTGTAGATGCCGGTTTTGACTTCCTGAGCATCGCCAACAACCATTCCGGTGATTTTGGCGCTACGGGTCGAACCCGCACCAAAGAAGTACTGAAAGAAGCAGGCATCGCTTATGCCGGCTTGGCCGGAACGGACGAGTATGCGGTGATCGAACGGAATGGCCTGCGCTTTGGGCTATGTGCTTTTGCTCCCAATTCTGGTACTTGTAGCTTGAACAACATCGCCCGAGCAAAGGAAATTGTCGAGGAACTCAATAGCAAATGCGATATCCTCCTGGTTTCTTTTCACGGCGGAGCAGAAGGTGCCAGCCACCAGCATGTACCTAAAAAAACGGAGCTGTTTCTGGGGGAAAATCGAGGCAATGTCTATGAGTTTGCCCATACCATGATCGATGCCGGCGCGGATATTATCTTCGGACATGGCCCACACGTTACCAGAGCGATGGAATTGTACAAAGATCGCCTGATTTGCTATAGCTTGGGCAATTTCTGCACCTATGGCAGGTTTAGTCTGTCCGGTCCGGCAGGCTTAGCGCCGCTGGTGAGCGTGGAGGTGGACAGTACTGGCGCTTTTCTGAGCGGACAAATTACGGCTACTTATCAGCAAAAAACGCATGGCCCTAAAATAGATGCCCAAAAGCGGGTGATCAGTAGCATCAGAGAACTCACAAAGGCAGATTTTCCACAAACACCGCTGTTGATCGATGCGGACGGCAAGTTAGCCCGCAAAGAAGATTAAAACCTGAGACTATGCACATGCCTCTGGTGTGGCACGGCCTTCGCCGTAGCACCGCTTGAGACATGAGACTCGAAACCATGCCATTAGCGTGGCGCGGCCAGAAACCTAAAAATCCGTCCCAAATCATCATTTGATTCGCCTCAAATCCTGATTTGGAGCGCTCCGCCTCGCTGGAAACCGGAAGTTTGCGTCATTCTTTCATCGATCAAACCACGAAATTATGACACAAGCTATCAAAGCCCTGTTAATCGGCGGAACTGGTACTGGAACCACCCTGTTTGAAATCACCTATGCCCTGTTTCGGTTTTATTGCGGCATCTCCATAGCCATTGGAGCTGGATGGTCCAAAGTATTTCACAAAATCAATGAAGAAGGTAGTGACGACTGGAGCAACAAAGCCTTTGGCGTGCCTGATTGGTTCGTCGAGCAGGTTGGAGACATCGGTTTTACCTTTATTTCACCAAAATTTTGGGCCCATTTGGCGGTGTATGGCGAATTCATCGGCGGCTTGTTGATAGCCCTGGGTTTGTTGACCCGAATTTCAGCCATTCAGCTGGCTTTCCAGTTTTTTGTAGTCGCCTTTATCTGGTACGAGGCCCCGGAATTGTTCGGTATGTATTACCAACAACTCATATTCTGGTCTTTCGTTTTGATTGCGGTGCATAGCGGCGGACGCTTTTCCTTCGATCAATGGATCAAAAAGGGCAGTTGGGCTTGGCCTACGGCGAAAAAGGCAGCAACCATAGTTAGTTTGCTGTTGCTACCCACTTGTTTTTTTGCTCAAAATAGCGATACCCCGACGGAAAGGATCAGTTTTACCCTCAACAACCCTTCCCTAAAAACACAGCATATCGACATCCGCTACTTCAACCAACAAACACAAACTTCCTCGGGTTATGGTTACGATTTAGGTGCTTTTCAATCTCACGCGGTAAATATGCCCATTGGCACCCGCGTGTATAAAAAAGAAGGACAAAGTTGGGCTTTGCACTTCGTGCTGACCGCAAAAGACCAAGGCAGGGGCTTCGATGTAACCGCCGCCTATGCCATCACCGAAGCCCAGCGCACAGCCGCCGAACAGGATGAGGCTGCTGCTGCCTTGGCCAAACAAGAAGAGGAAAACGAAGAGGCCAGCATCCTGGAAAAGGCTCGGGAAAACGACCTTCCTGTCGTGTCTTTTTACCTCAGCGGCAAAACCTGGTGGAGTCGCCAAATATATGTTCGTATTGCTTATCCTTTTGAAGAGCCTTCCCCCAACAGCGGATTCAGCCGAAAATTGAACCGATTCAGCCGTTTTCCGGTTAGTTACCCGGCAGGAACAAAGCTATATCTTTGCGATGGCATATATTGGAACGGCCAGCCAGTAGAGGAAAAACTGCTCTTAACCGTGACTGCCGAAATGACAAACGATACGATCCGAATCTAAGCATGAATTTCGAGTTCAACATTTATTCTACACCGCTGTTGTTTGCATTTCTGCAAGGCTGGATCTATGCCATTTTGTTTTGGATCAGAGCATCGCGGTATGAACGTCTTTCAGATGGCTTATTCGGCTGCGTATTGGCTGCCCTGACTTTTGAAATTTGGGAATACCTACTTGGTTTTGGCGGTATAGAAATCCTGTGGCAGGAGTTGGAGTTCTTTCCGCGCAATTTCGGATTCCTATTGCCTCCTTTGGTGTGGTTTTACCTGAAAAGCCAGTTCAATCCAAATTTTGCGTTCCGCTGGGCCGACCTCCGGCATGCCTTGCCGTTTTTATTGTATTTGGGGTATCACATCCTTGTTTTTGCACAAGGCCGCACATTTGTGGAACACTGGAAGGAAAACGTCCACTACCCTTTTGGCTTCCACCTATTGGAATTGGCGCTTAGTTTTATATTGGAGGTCATTTATTTTTACCTGGCCTGGCGCTTATATCGTGACTACCGGAAATGGATACCCTCCCAATTTTCTAATGTTGAAACCGTAAGTTTTAGCTGGTTTCGCAATTTTTTACTGGCTTTTGTATCGGCCAGTATTGTAGGCTGGGGAATGACTTTGATCGATTTTTGGCTCGACCTCGATTTTTGGCACGACTGGTGGGATGAACTCTTTAAAGCCGGGTTGATTTACTACTTGTCCATCGCTGGCTACGCCCAGTTGCAGGTCAGAAAACTGCGGTTTATCGGTGCAACAGCGGATAGTGCCGTCATTTCTGAAGAAAGAGCGGCGCGCCTGAGCGGGAGCGAGTTGGCTCTTTGGAAAAACAACATCGAAAACTTGATGGAAAGAGAAAAAGTATTCCTCATTCCGGAGCTCACCTTAAACGATCTGGCCCAAAAACTGAACACCAACAGCTCTATTTTATCCGCCGTAATCAATGCAGCCTTTGAAAAAAACTTCAACGATTTCGTCAACACTTACCGGGTTGAAGCGGTGAAAGAAGCCCTATACGATCCCCAAAAGACCCATTTATCGCTACTCGGTATCGGCTTGGAATGCGGTTTCAATTCCAAATCTACGTTCAACCGGGCTTTCAAAAAGACAACGGGGCTATCACCCAGCGAATTCTACCGATCCATTCGACCGAAATGAGTCTAATTTAGGTCGGTTTTCCAACCTTTTTGTCAAAATGTACCTCTTTAAAAGCGGATGGCCACAAGAGCAGCTAAAATATTGTATTTTTGCACTCTGTTTTTGAAAAAGCCTGTTTTCCGATATGTCTGTTAAGGTAGAAGCATTGACCAAAATATATGGCGTACAAAAAGCCGTGAATGACATTAGCTTCGAGGCGCGCCCCGGAGAAGTGTTGGGCTTTTTGGGCCCCAATGGCGCTGGCAAGACGACCACCATGAAAATCATCACTTGCTTTCTGCCCCAAAGCAGCGGCCAAGTCGCCGTATGTGGGTACGATGTTGAAAAGGAGTCGATGGAAGTGCGTCGGCAAATTGGCTACCTCCCAGAACACAATCCGCTGTACAAAGACCTATACGTCAAGGAGTACCTGAGTTTTGTCGCCAAGCTACACCATATCGCCAACATCCCCCAACGGGTAGCGGAAATGATTGAAATGACAGGGCTGGGGCGGGAGCAACACAAGCAGATCGGCGCCTTGTCCAAAGGGTATCGCCAGCGGGTTGGTTTGGCACAGGCCATGCTCCACGACCCCCAGGTGCTCATCCTGGACGAACCTACTTCAGGGTTGGATCCCAATCAATTGGCCGACATCCGCAAACTCATCAAAGACTTAGGTAAGAAAAAAACGGTCATCTTTTCCACACATATCATGCAGGAGGTAAAGGCCATTTGCGATCGCGCCATCATCATCAACAAAGGCAAACTGGTAGCCGACGATTCGATCGAAAACCTGCAAACAAAAAGCTCTGGTGAAGCAATGGTTGCGGTGACCTTTCTGAATGATGTATCAGAAGGCGATTTAAAAAAGCTGCCCCACATCAAAGCCATTAAAAACCTCGGCGAGCGGCATTTTCAAATTATTTCGGATAAGCAATACGATTTGCGCCCGGATGTTTTTGATTTTGCTGTCGAAAAAGGCAATAAGATACTAGAAATGCGGCTCGAAACCTATGATATAGATGAGGTGTTCCAATTATTGACCAAAGCAGAAGCGTCGTGATGGCGAGATTAATCACCGGCTTTTTCCTGGTTTGCTTTTCGCAAGGATGCTTGCAAGCGCAAAGTGACAGCATACTCCTGGACAACACGCTGAAATTCAAGGACGGCATTTACCTGAGTTTTGCTTCCTTCCGCAGCAACCAGCCGGACTATGCGTGGGAAGAATTGGGCGGACGCCTGGTTTTTAACCCCGATGCATACTCTGCACAGGTCGAATTTCTAAGTTTGGAAGAAGGGCGACCTGTGGCCATGGACTCTATTTGGGGGCTTTGCTTTGAAGGCCTGCCTTATGTTTTGGTCAAATCTAAAAGCACAGAAAGCAACGCCTGGTTTTTTGCTGGGTTAAGAGTAAGGGGGCGTATTTCCTATTTTGAATACGAAATGGAAGAAGAACAAGTAGTAGAAATCACCGCTTACAATCCATTAACGGGTCGGGCTTTTCGCAAGGGACAAGTTTCAAAAACCCTAACGGTCGTCAATAAATATATGTTGAGGATGCTGGATGGTGAAATCGCCGTTTTTAACAAAGCCAATTTGATGGAATGGGTCAAAGACGATGAACAAATGTATGAAACAGTGAATGCACTCACTAAGGAGGAGGCAAGTACCCGCCTGTACAAATGCCTGCTGATCTACGATGATAGGAATCCGATCTTCATTCAACAAAAACCTTGACAAAGGCTATGCTGGGCATTTTCCAAAAAGAAATCAATACTTTTTTCAGTTCTCTAATCGGCTATATCGTCATTGGCGTATTTTTGATCATCCTGGGTCTGGTCATGTTCGTTTTCCCAGATACCAGCCTGCTCAATTACAATTATGCCACGCTGGATCAGTTGTTTGAAATAGCGCCGCTGATTTTCATTTTTCTCATTCCAGCCATTTGCATGCGCTCTTTTGCAGAAGAACAGCAAAATGGCACACTGGAACTATTGACAACGAAACCGGTGAGCGACCTGCAAATTGTATTGGGTAAATACCTGGCTTGTTTGGCACTCGTGGTTTTTGCTTTGTTGCCTACACTATTGTACTATTATACGGTGTATCAATTGGGTTCGCCCAAAGGCAACCTCGATGCTGGCGCCATCGGTGGTTCATACATTGGCCTGTTTTTTTTGGCAGCCTGTTTTGTATCCATCGGGCTATTTGCCTCCTCGCTGACGAACAATCAGATCGTCGCCTTTTTATTAGCCACCTTTTTGTGTTTTTTCATTTATTGGGGCTTCGATTTTATGAGCCGATTACCTGTTTTTGTCGGAAAGGTGGACGATGTGGTGCAAATGATTGGTTTGGATTACCATTATCAATCCATCAGCCGAGGGGTATTGGATACGCGGGATGTAGTTTACTTCTTATCGCTGATCGCCTTTTTTGTGGCGGCGTGTTTGGTATCGCTGGGCAGGAGAAAATGGTAGTTGTTTTGATTTTTGGTGTCGAACCGATTGGATTTGATCCGCCATCAAAAATTAACAATCGATCAAATGTAGCATTCAATCAACCATAATGCCCATTCAATCAATTGGTTTGAAAAAGGGCAGTAAAAAGGCTGATGTTTCAGCTGGAATGTGGGTAAAAAGTTTAGAACAAAGGAATGATAAAAAAGCGCAATAGCAAAAAAGCGCAGTCTTTACTGCAATTGGTGTTGTTTCTCGGCATATTGGTATTTGTCAATATATTGGCCAATGCCCGACTGGGAGGGCGTGCTTTTTATTCGAGCATAGATATGACGGAAGAGAACCGTTTCACCCTCACACCAGCAACCAAAGGCTTGCTAAAAGACTTGGAAAATACCGTTTTTGTGCGGGTGCTGTTGGATGGAGAATTTCCGGCAGGATTCAAGCGTCTGCAATCGGCTACCCAGGAAATGCTCGACGATTTTCGCTCAGAAAGCGGTTTGATCGAGTATGAATTCATGGATCCCAGTGCGGGTACAACTGAAGAGGTGAATGCTTTGCGCAAAGAGCTGGCCAAAGACAACATCGTTCCTGTAAATTTGAGGCTAAAAGATGTAGATGGCACCTCCGAAAAACTCATTTACCCTTACGCAATTGTTACCATCAAAAACAAGGACGTTGTTATCAATTTATTGGAAAATGAAGTGCCTGGTGTTTCCCCTGAGGTAGCGCTCAATAATTCCATTAGCCTCTTGGAGTATAAATTTGCCAACGCCATCCAAAAAGCCAATACCCTCCGCAAACCTGCCCTGCTCTTCACATCCGGGCACGGCGAGCTAGAGCCTTTGGAAACGGCCGATCTGGAAAAAAACTTGCGTGCCTTTTACGAAACAGGCCGCATCAACCTGGATAGCGTTGTCGCTATTGGTCAGAATGCCGCAGCGCTCATTGTAGCCAAGCCCCGCGCCCCTTTTTCCGACAAGGATAAGTTCAAAATGGACCAATATGTGATGAACGGCGGCAAAGTCTTGTGGCTGATTGATCCGGTGCGGATGGACTTGGATAGCCTGCGGGGACGGGAAAAGTATTATCCATCGGAGTACGATTTGAACCTGGATGACCTGTTTTTCCGCTATGGCTTTCGCCTTCAGTCCGATTTGGTACTCGACATTCAGTGCAGCCGCATCCCTCTGGCGACGGGATACGTGGGCAATGCCCCGCAGTTTGACTATTTCCCCTACCCTTACCACTTGGTGGTCACTACTTCTTCCCAGCATCCAGTGGTAAAAAGCCTGGCCGCTACCAATTTGCTGTACGCCAGTAGCATCGATACTTCGGTTCAGATAAAAACAGGGGTAGAAAAAACCGTTTTGTTGCACTCTTCGCCCAACAGTCGATTACAACTCTTACCGGTAGAAATGGATTTTGAGTTTTTGCGCTACGACCTGGATCCTTCCAAATTCAATAAACCCAGCCAGCCTCTGGCCTTGTTGCTGGAAGGTCAATTTCCCTCTTTATTTGAAAATAGAGTTAGCAGCGAAATGTTGGCTAGCCTGGAAGGCCTGGGTATGAGCTTTAAAAGCCAAAGTGACCCCACGCGCATGATCGTCGTGTCGGACGGCGACATGGCCAAAAACAAGGTGAATATGGCCGCTCAATCGTATAGCCCGCTGGGATTCAATGAGTTTGAAAAACACCTTTTTTCCAATAAAGATTTCATCATCAATGCGCTAGAATACCTCATCGATTACCGAGGAACCATTGAAGCGCGGGGCAAGGAAGTCAAGCTTCGCTTACTGGACTCCGTCAAAGCATCGGAGGAAAGCGCGAAGTGGCAGACGATCAACATCGTTTTGCCGCTGGTTTTCCTGACCGCATTTGGATTTATTTATAATTGGGTGCGCCGCAGGCGCTTTGCTTAAATGACTCGACACATGAATCGTACCATTTTATTGTTGCTCCTTTTTGTTTGCCTAGGAGGTGGAACCTATTATTATCTAGGACAGAAAAAAGTTGAAAAAAAAACGACTCTGGCAGGCGCTGACCGGGACTTTGCTGTAGAGGATATTGACCAGGTTTATAAGATATTTATTGCCGACCGCAAACAAGAAAAAGCAACCCTGACCCGCAACGGCGACCACTGGATTTATAACGGTGAATACAAAGCCCGCAAAGTCATCATGGAATCCATCCTTTCTACCCTTCAGCATATCGAAATCAAATACAAACCCGATGATGCAGCCGTGCCCAATATGGTGAAAGCCCTGGCTACAGAGGGTAAAAAAATTGAATTGTACGACAAAAACGACCAATTGATCAAGGCCTACTACATCGGTGGCGCAACCAATGATGAGCGCGGGGCTTTTGCTATCATGGATGGAGCTGAGCAACCTTATGTCGTCTATATGCCCTTTTTTGACGGCAATATCAGTGCGCGCTTTATAGCGAAAGGTGACGAATGGCGCGATAAAGATTTGTTCAATGAACGCTTGGAAAACATCCGATCGGTGTCCATCGAATACCCTAAACTGCGCAACAAATCTTTTAGGTTAGAAAAAACGAAAGATGGCTATGCTGTCGCTCCTTTTTACGATATTGTGCCAGAAACGAACCGACCTTACCGGAAAGGAAGCGCCGAGCAATTCCTCATTCATTTCGAGCGCATTAGCTCTGAAGATTTTCGGAATTGGCACCCTCAGAAAGATTCGATTCTGCAATTGACGCCCTTTAGTATCATTACGCTGGTCAACGAGCAGAATGATACCACGCAAGTCAAATTATATCCGGTTGATCGGGAAAGTTTCATCACCCAAGTACCAGAAACAGGCGAATTTCAGCGGGTTAACCCTACGATTGAACGCTATTATACCGATCTGAACGGCAAAGATTTTTTATTGTCACAGCAAGTAGTCGTGGGTAAGGTGCTTTGGGAATATGCCGCCTTTTTTGAGTAGTCGTACCAATACCGGAAAGCATTTCGCTGGCCGGAAAGCATAAACCAATACCAATGAAACCTTCCTATCAGCGGAAATTTCTGATGGCTGGGCTTTTTGTGGGCCTGCTGTTTTTTTCCAGCACTTCTCCAGAATGGGGCTTTTTTGGCCATCGGCGCATCAATCGCATGGCTGTTTTCACCCTGCCACCGGAGATGATCCTTTTTTATAAAAGAAACATCGAATACGTCACGGAGCACGCTGTTGACCCGGACAAACGCCGTTATGCGACCAAGCACGAGGCCGTCCGGCATTACATCGATATAGACCATTGGGGGACCTTCCCTTTCGATAACATCCCACGTGAATGGAGCGAGGCGCTGGCCAAGTTTTTGCAAGTCAGTATCATCAACCAGGCCGGTGATACCCTATTGATGGATTGGGAGCGGATAGCTGTCCCTGAAAGGCTGACCTTGCCCGGAGCGGATGAGGCATTCAGCATTGATTTCAAACGGGAATTTCTGCCCTTTTTTCGGGAAAACATTCTACCCCAATATTACGAAGAGGAGTGGAAACTGTCTTGCGATTCTCTGGCCAGCCTGTTTGGTTTATCTGCGGGCGTTTGGGATTGCCAGAAAGTGATCGTGCAAGATGGTTTTTCGGGATACGGAATCGTGCCTTATCACCTGGAAGCCATGCAAAACAGGCTAACAGAGGCTTTTCGACGGCAGGATGTAGGCCGAATCCTTCAGCTTTCTGCCGAAATGGGGCATTATATCGGCGATGCCCACGTACCCCTGCACACCACCGAAAACTACAATGGCCAGTTGACCGATCAAATCGGCATCCATGCATTCTGGGAAAGCCGTTTACCTGAATTATATGCCGACAACAGCTATGATTATTTTGTGGGCAAAGCAGAATACATCGAAAAACCCCGCGAATATTTCTGGAACATGGTATTGGAAAGCCATCAATTGTTGGATAGCGTGCTGGCCGTTGAAAAAGCGCTTAGTAAATCTTTCCCCCCTGATAAGCAGTATTGCTTTGAAGAGCGTTTGGGGGTAACGATCAAAACCCAATGCCGCGATTATGCCGAAGCCTACCACAAAAGCATGCAAGGGATGGTAGAACGCCGCATGCGCAGTGCTATCCATGCCATTGGTTGTTCCTGGTACACCGCTTGGATTGATGCCGGGCAGCCCAATCTTTTCCCCATCAACAAATATGAGCTGACACCTGAAGAACTGGAAGCCCTGGATAACTTGAATACCCAATACCAGTCGGGTGATGCCAAAGGACGGACACACGAAGATCAGTAGTTTGCAGGAGGAAAGCTAGGCTTTCGAGGAATTGAGGGCAGAGTGAATGACGGGGCTTTTCCCGCCCGGTCTGCGCCCGCTAACCACTAACCACTACCACAAATGACTCTTGCAGAAAAAATTCTCCACTTCAACCGCCAATTGCGCCCCGACTGGGTTTTGCCGGAAGGCATAGAACTATTATTCCCCTATGATCATCCAGATACTTGGTCGGCGATGGGTCATTTTTACCATAAATACTATGGCGATGAAAAAAAGCGAGCGCTTATTTTTGGTATCAATCCAGGGCGATTTGGGGCTGGAGTGACGGGAGTTCCTTTTACCGACCCCATTCGCTTGCTTCAGGAATGCCAGATTGAAAACCCTTTTGACAAAAAGCCGGAGCTTTCTTCGGAATTTGTCTATGAAGTGGTAAACGCTTGGGGTGGAGTAGCTGCTTTTTATCGATCTTTTTACATCACGTCGTTATGTCCGCTGGGTTTTACCAAAAAGGGCAAAAATTACAATTATTACGATGACCGCCAATTGGAGCAAGCGGTAGAGCCACACATCATTCAGAATATCGAAGCGCAATTGGACATGGGCTGTGCCACAGACTATTGCGCTTGCATGGGGCAAGGCCAAAATTTGGCCTATTTTACTAAACTCAATGAAAAAAAAGGCTATTTCAAGCAGATTTTATCCCTGCCGCACCCGCGTTGGGTCATGCAATATCGGCGCAAACAGAAAGCGGAATGGATCGCATATTATGTAGAAAATTTGGGATTTTTGGCTTCGGCACTATGAATGGAGGGTGTAAAAGTTGGACAGTAGATAAGGTTTCGATTTTCGATTTCTTAACTTAAACTTCAACTTGGAAATGCCATTTATATCCTTGGTATCTATTAATTTCGCCCCAAATGCTAGCGTTATGAAACACCTACTTTGGGCTCTTTTCCTGGTACTTTATCAGACAGCCTTCACCCAATCCATAGCACCACATGCGCACAGTCGTGCCATCCATTTCCCCGATGTAGCACCCTATCAAACGATGGTTTGTGATTTCCACCAGCACACCGTCTTTTCTGATGGCAGCGTTTGGCCTGATATTCGAGTACAAGAGGCTTTGAAGGATAGCGTGGATGCCATCTCTTTAACCGAACACCTGGAATACCAACCTCATTTAGCGGATATTCCTCATTCCGATCGCAATCGGTCTTATGACCTTGCTACGGATTTTGCCAAACCCTACGACCTGATTGTAGTTCGAGGCGCTGAAATTACCCGCAAAATGCCTCCAGGGCATATCAACGCCATTTTTATTGAGGATGCTAACCGACTTATGATCGAAGATTCCATTGAAGTATTTCGCGAGGCTAGGCGTCAGGGCGCATTCACTTTTTGGAATCATCCCAATTGGATTGCTCAGTATAAAGATGGCGTGGCTAAAGTAACGGGGATGCATCATTTTCTAATGCAGGAGGGATTACTCAATGGGATAGAGGTGGTGAATGATCTGACTTACTCAGACGAAGCCCTGCGTATTGCGCTGGATTATAACCTGACTATTATGGGAACTTCTGATGTGCATGGATTGGTGGACTGGCAGTACAAAGTGGCTGATGGAGGGCATCGCCCGGTTACGCTAGTCTTTACTACAGAGCGCAGTCCAGAGGCCATCAAAGAAGGATTGGAGAATAAACGGACGGTAGTCTGGTACAACAATAACCTGATCGGGAGGGAGTCTGAATTGATCCCCTTGCTTAATGCCTGCTTGAAAGTGACTAAAGTTTCCTATCAGGGTATCAGCGCTGTGGCTACGGTATCTATTTACAATGATAGTGATGCACTGTTTATCTTGATGAATAATAGTGATTTTCAACTACATGCCGATACGGATGTTGTAATGCTTCATCCGAATACAACGACTTCGATAGAAGTGAAAACGAAGGAACAATTAGAAGATTTTGAATTAAAGTTTCAGGTACTAAATGCTGTGACAGCACCAGGCGAACATCCTTCTATCAGCTTGGAAATCAATCAATAAATAAGGCTTTTTGTGCTAATCAGCATAACGGGGGCGTAGATTTATTTCCCCAAATGCCTGTCACAAAAAGAACACATTGTATTAAAAGTACTTAAAAAGTTTCAAAAAAAATAAGTAATATGGTCACCAATTACCTTCCGAAGAGATTAATCCTATGAGATTTTATTAAAGATTAAAACCCAGATTAAAATGTTTCATTCAAACACAAAGAACTACACACCATTTAAAGACATTACTAAGCTAAGTGATCGACACGCCGTCATTGGGACGGATGATGTCATTACCGGATGATTACAAACACAAGGAACTTCGTGTTGATATCCTGTCAATGCGAAGTTCCGCCCAAATCCTGCCCGGCATAAAATCCCATATCTTTATTTTTTCTGGTTTTTACAAAATAAACGATTTGCCCAACGTGGTAAGAGAAGTGTTCTACCACATGAATTAAGATGCTTAAACCACTTTCTACATAAATCTGCACCGGACGTTCCCGCAACAAATCTTCAGGCGATAATTGAGCCATTACTTGTCGGATATCCTTTTCCAATACGTCCAGCAAAGCTTCCAAGTCGGCAACAGGAATGGGCCCTTGTTCGTCAAATTCCGCTTGTCTTTTTCGGGTATCGGGCATTCCGCCCAAGCCGGATATGATCCACTGCCGGGCGTTGCCGCACAAATGCAGGACCAGGTTGCCTACACTATTGGAGTGTTCATTAGGGCGGTACCAAATTGCTGCTTCGTCCAATTCGCCCAGGCATTGCCGCAGGCGCGGGAAGGATTCATCGAATAGTCGGCGAAGGACTTCAGCTTGAATGGCAGAGAGGAATTCTTGAGAGTAATTAGACATTGTAAATACTGATTAGTGGACAGGCAGCGTTTATTTATTACCTACCAGGTCATTAATCCGAAAGCTAAGCCCTGCTATTAATATACCCTTTTTACCGCAAAAAGCGATAGGTATATTTCACCAAAAAAATATTGTTGGGCTTCGATCCGAATAAATTATCATTCAAGCTGGGCAATAAGCGCTCCGTGGGGTCGCCCGACAAGGTATTGCTTTGCGCCCATACGAGAAACACCTCCGACCCCGGCACATATTCCCAGCGCAGTACCAGATTGGATCGGAATTGAATGAAACTAAAGTCGGGTTCTTCCAAGGAGTAATCTGCAAGGCCATCCCGGTTTTCGTCAAAATCATAGTTGCCTTCCGAGAAAGACAACTCCTCCGGTGTATAAAGGTGAAAACGGTCGTGAAAATCGTCCGATTTGGAATTGGTGATGTATTTGAGTTCGCTGTAAATTCCCTTAGAAATAAAAGGCTGACCATAATATTGAATAGTCAAGTTAGGCGTCAGATTGTAGTTGAGTCGGAAAGTCGTATAAAACGTTTGCTGATCTACAAAACCGGCCAGATAACGGGGCTGGCCATTAAAAGAACGCTCAGCGATGTACTGCACCTGCCTTTTTTGATTGGAAAAAGCAGGTTCGACGGAAATATTCAGCGCATTGATGGGCTGAAAGGTCAGCTCCATGGAAAAATCATAAAAACGGACAGCCCGTGGTTCCGTTTTTTCAAAACCGCCAGCATAAATAGCATTGAGCGAGCCAAAAATATTTTTGCGCCGATCGGAGAAAAGGGAGCAATAAGTAAAAAAGCCTTTGGATTTTCGGAGGGTTGGCCCCCCTCTTAAATCATTGTTAGAGAAATCACGGTTTTCATACCCGGCTCCTGCAGCCAGCCCCCAAAAGCTCATCAACATAAATTCCCAGTCGAAGCCCGCAGACTGGTACAGGTTGTTGCCCCCAAAATCCCAACGCGCGCTGTGATTATAGGCAAACTGCATGTTGCGGAAAGCGGCGAATGGCTCGTTAATGCGATACGCCATCCAGTGGGTATAATTGATCTCATCGGCATTGCGCATAAAACCCAGATCGTTGAACTCCAACTCTGGCGAGCGCCAGTTGACACCTGTATCAAAAATGAATTTTCCATTGGATTTGCCCACCCGTAAGGAGCCACCGTATCCGTTTAGAGAGGTGGCGTTGCTGTCCACCTCCACGTGTTCCGCATCGGGTCGCTGGAATAAGTGTTCAAAACTGGTTTGGGTACTTAAAATGGTGGCTTTGCTACCTTGTACTTCACTGCCAACTAGGCTAGCCGATACGTAATAGGTACGTTCTTTCCACCAGTGTACCAAATCGAGGCCGCCACTAAAAGCCTGGTGATGCAAGCCCAACAGGTCGGCGTTTTCTTTTTCCCGCTGAACCGCTGTGAGTATGCCACCAATGACGGTTTGCCCCTGTTTGAAGTCCTGGCTTACCCTGCCCACAAAGTAATTGCTGAGCGGCTCAACCACCTCTTCGCTTCGATTATTTCCCATGGCGATTTGAGCCATTTCGCGGGAGGTAACTGCTTCGAGAATGCCTAAACCTAGCCCCTTTTTTGTTTTCCCACTAAATTTCACGGCACCAAGAATGGAGGTATTGCCTGGCACTTGGGCATACGATCTATCTGGTAGATCAGGATAGCCATGAGGTGTGCCGCCAATACGCCGGGAGTAAAACAGGTTGTCCTGGCCACCGCCGCCTAGCCCTACAGTAGGCGAAAACTGGTAGTTGAACAGATTGCGGTTTTCCACAAAAAAGGGGCGGCGTTCTTCAAAAAATATTTGAAAACCGTCGAGGGTGAGGGCGGAAGGATCGGCTTCTACCTGGCCAAAATCTGGATTGATGGTAAAGTCCAGTACTAAGTTGCCTGTCACCCCGAATTTGCCGTCCAGGCCAATGTCCAGATCGGTGTCGGTACCCGTGGCAAAAGGGTTTCCTTCTTCTTTGGGCGAGCGCACGATTTGCCCAAGCAAATAGGGCTGGATTTCAATTTGTTTTTGGGGTCTTATGCCTTTCAATCCCTGCAATGCACCAAAGCTGCTCACCCAATTGGGGCTATTTAAGGGTAAAAATTGCCAGACAGATCGGGATGCACCCCGGAAATCGACTCGTGTAAATTGAATGCCCCAGGAAAGTTCTTCGCCCTTTCCATAGCGGATTTGGCTTAGTGGGATACGCACTTCTGCTACCCATCCCAGCGAGTCAATGGCCGTTTTGAGAAACCAAATCGGATTCCAACTCGGATCCCAATCGTCGCCGTTGTTCGATACAAACTCATCGCCTTTTACACCGGAAGCAGAGATCGTAAAGGAGAAGGCGCTGCGATCATCGCCGTAGCTGTCTATATTTATTTCTACCAAGTCACCCTCAAATCCGTCTCTTCGCGACATGCGGCGGGCTATTTTATCCGGCTCCGTGTCAAAACACCGAAAAGCGACATATAAGTTTTTGTTGTCGTAAAGGATTTTAAAGGCAGTTTCCTGGGTTGGGGCTTGTCCTTCAAATGGCATATACTGGATGAAATCCGTGCCCCATGCTACCAAGTCCCATGCCGGGTCATCTAGAATACCGTCAATAACAGGCACTTGCTGGACAATGGAGGCAGTTGTGTAAGTTTTCTGCATGGCCTGTAGCGCAATATAATCTTTGAATTCAGAATTGGGTTGCGCATGAATGGCTAGTATTCCAAAAATAGCCATAGCAATCGAGAGGGTGTAATTTTTTTTCATAACAGTCGGTTAGAGTTGTGGTTCTGGATGTTTGTTTAACGCCTTACTCATTCAAGCGGACAATCCAGCACCAATAATCATTGATTCCTGTAGTACATTAATATAGCCCCAAATAGCGTAATCAAGGCAGCCAGCACCGTTGCCATTTTGATGGAATAGCGCATGTGGCTGGTGAATGTTTCAATATCAGCCCTCATGTGTGGGTAGCGCGGAAATACTTCTTCTTCCATTTTCTGGCGGTTGAACAGGTGCGTAGCCCCAAATTCAACTCGGTTTTCTACCAGTTTGCGGTATGCCTTTAACACTTTTACCCGGAAATAGACATTCAAAAAAAGCATGGCCACAAATAGCCCAATAACAATTGAAATGAGTAAAGCAAACATGCTAGTGATTTTTCAAATGAACCGGAAAATTTGATTTTACTAACAAAGTAAATACTTTTCCATTATTTTTAGCCGACTCATTTATGATTACGTAACGCAGAAAAATTAACTTCCTGATTTTGTCCTTACCCTAGCGGGCTAAACGTTTCATTTTAAGTGTGTCCGCTAGGGTAAGGACTTTGATAAATCGGGAAGTCATTTTTTGCACACTACTAAACTGCTGCTATGAAATTTTTTTATTCCTTGCTTATGGGCGTTTTGTTTAGCCCTCAGTTCAATCTATTTGCTCAAAAGCAAACACTCAACTATTATTTACCTGAAATAACTTATGATGCGGCTATTCCCACGCCCGAAGCGTGGCTGGGGTATCAAATCGGAGAATGGCACCTCAGCCATGATCAATTGTTGGGCTATGTGCGGCATGTTGCGGCTTTGTCCGATCGGATGACCATCACGGAATATGCCCGGACGTATGAAAATAGACCGCTGGTTTACCTGACCATTACTTCGACCGCCAACCATCAAAATCTGGAAAACATTCGCCAGCAACACCTCAATTTATGCGACCCCGATTTCAAGGGCGAATTGCCTTTGGACGACATGCCCGTCGTGCTGTATCAGGGTTTTAGCATACACGGCAACGAGCCTAGCGGTGCCAATGCCGTGCCTTTGTTGGTTTATTATTTGGCAGCCGGGCAAAGCCCGGAAGTAGAGCGTCTGTTGAACGAGTCGGTAATTTTGCTCGACCCCAGTTTCAATCCCGATGGATTCCAGCGTTTTTCTACCTGGGCAAACATGCATAAGAACGCCAACCTGACGGACGATCCCCACGATAGAGAATACAACGAGGTCTGGCCGGGAGGCCGAACCAACCATTATTGGTTCGATCTGAACCGGGATTGGCTGCCTGTGCAACACCCTGAAAGCCGGGGAAGGGTAGCGCTGTACCACCAGTGGAAGCCCAATGTATTGACGGATCATCATGAAATGGGCACCAATGCTACTTTTTTCTTTATGCCAGGGGTGCCGGTGCGTACTAATCCGAATACACCAGAAGAAAACCAGATTTTAACTGGGAAAATAGCTGATTTTCACGGTGAAGCACTTGATAAAATAGGTTCCCTGTACTACACCCGCGAGGGCTATGACGATTTTTATTACGGAAAAGGCTCTACCTATCCCGATGCCAATGGGGGAATTGGTATTTTGTTTGAACAAGCCAGTTCGAGAGGTCATCTTCAACGCAGCGAAAATGGGCCTTTATCATTCCCGTTTACTATCCGCAATCAGTTGACAACGGCGCTTTCCACCCAAAAGGCAGCCATCTCCCTGCGAAAAGACTTGCTATCGTATCAACAGCGATTTTTTCGGGATGCAATCAAAGAAGCAGCAAAAGACCAGCGCAAAGCTTTCGTATTTGGAGAGTCGTCCGATCCGCAGCGAGTGGAAGCGTTCGTTGATATTTTGAACCGCCATCAGATAAAAATTTTTCGTTTGGCAGAAAGCGTCAGCGCTGCCGGGCAGTTGTTTGAAAAAGAGCGGGCATTTGTTGTGCCAGCTTCTCAGCAGCAGTACAAGGTCATTCGGGCTATTTTTGACACAACAACTTCCTTCAAAGACAGCATTTTTTACGATATATCCAGTTGGACGCTTCCGCTGGCTTTTAATATCCCTTATGCAGCACTGGAGAGCGGAGCGTTTCGTTCGGCTTTGCTGGGAGAGGAAGTTCAGGCAAATTCGATTTTGCCCGCTGTAGAACAACCAGCTAAAAGCGAATATGCTTACTTGATGGAATGGCCTGCTTATTACGCTCCGGCTGCTTTGTACCAAATATTAGAAAACGGACTGCGCGCCAAAGTAGCAACCCTGCCATTTCAACATGAAGGACGTTCCTATCCATCGGGTACCCTTATCATTGCAGTGCAAAATCAGGGGCAAGGGGCGGATCAAATTTGGAACATCATGCGTGAAGTCGCCTCAGAGCACCAGGTGCACATTCATCCTGTAAAGGGTGGAATGACAGTAGAAGGAATTGATTTGGGCAGCCCCAGCTTTGATCCTGTTGCGCTACCAAAAATTGCTCTGATGGCCGGAAGCGGCGTTTGGTCTTATGAAGCTGGAGAGATATGGCACTTACTTGACCAGCGCTATGGTATCAAAGTGAGTAAACTAGAGCCGGAAGCCCTGAACTACCGATCGCTGGATAGTTACAATGTGATCATTATGCCAGGTGGGAACTATACCACTATTGGCTTGGAAGGGGCGAAAAAGCTAATGGAATGGAGTAAAAATGGCGGTACCATCATTGCTTTGGGTACGGCTATCAATTGGTTGAAGCAGCGCAACCTAGTTAACGTTAACCTAAAAGCCAGCGAAGGATCAGGGGATTCCAAGAAGGAACGTCGGCCTTACGGCAAATTGGGCGATGACCGGGGTGCTGAAGAAATAGGCGGGGCTATCTTTGAAGTGCAACTGGATTTGACGCATCCGCTTTGCTATGGTTTTACGCGAAACACTATGCCGATTTTCAAAAATAACGAAGTGATCTTAGAGCCTGCTAAAAATGCCTATGCGACGCCTTTGCTATACGACAAAACCCCTTTATTGAGTGGGTATCTCAACGATAGCAACCGGAAAAAAATGCAGGAATCAGCCAGCGTTGTCGTCAGTGGAGTGGGAAATGGCAAAACGATTTGCATTGCCGAAAACCCCAATTTCCGGGCTTTTTGGTACGGCACGAATAAACTTTTTGCCAATGCCATCTTCTTTGGTAAAAGCATCAGCAGCGGTGCGGTGGAAAAGGCAAGTGGTATTTCTGAATAATCAATCGTATGATCAACCCTATTCGACTCCCTGCTGAATGGGAGCCGCAGCGCGCTGTTCAATTGACTTTCCCGCACCAGGGAACAGATTGGTCGGACATGATGGAGGCGGTATTGCCTTGTTTTGTAGAAATTGCGATGAATATCAGCCGATTTCAACGGGTGTTGATTGTTTGCACTGATGAGGCCGCCACACGGGCTTTATTTCCTAGTGTAGAAAACCTGGTTTTTGCCACCTGCCCCAGCAACGATACTTGGGCGCGGGATCACGGCGCGATCACGGTTTTGGAAAATGGGAAACCCAAGCTACTGGATTTTGTGTTCAACGGCTGGGGGCTAAAATTTCCCGCCGATAAAGACAATTTGATTACCCGGCGTTTACATTCCAAAGGTATTTTTGGGAAAACGCCTATTCAGCATGGCGGTATGGTGCTGGAAGGTGGCGGCATAGAAAGCAACGGGAAAGGCTGTTTGATGACGACTACCAGTTGTATGCTGTCGCCCAATCGCAATCCGCACATGAGCCAGCAGCAAACGGAAGACAAGCTCCGACAGCTTTTTGGCGTAAGCCAAATCCTGTGGCTTCAGCACGGCTATCTAGCGGGCGATGATACCGATTCTCATATCGATACGCTGGCACGGTTTTGCGACGAAGCGACTATCGCTTATGCGAGTTGCCAGGACATACACGATGAGCATTACGCCGAGCTAAAACTAATGGAAGCAGAGCTTCAGTCATTCCGCCAAGCGAATGGGCAACCGTTTCGTTTGGTGCCTTTGCCCATGCCAGATGCTTGCCTTGCCGATGACGGGCATAGGCTACCGGCTACTTATGCCAATTTTCTCGTGATCAATGGAGCCGTTTTGGTGCCTGTATATGGCGTGGCGCAGGATGAGGAAGCCCTAGCCGTTTTTAACCACTTGTTTCCCAACCGTGAAATTATCGGGATCAATTGCCGCTCTTTGATTGAGCAACACGGATCACTGCATTGTGTGACGATGCAATTTATTGAGCCCATTCCCATTTGAAGATGTTATTGATGTACGTGCTTTGACGGTTTTGGCTAACTTTTGACGAGAATTGCGATGGCGGCATACTGCTATGCTATCCGAGCAAATACAACAAGCAGTGGCATTGGATGAAGCCATCAGTTAGAATTGGAAGAAAAATTGGGTGGAGTTATATGGTAGTAAAGTACAGTAAGGATTTTCTTATTTTACTTTAGGAAGGGTAAAGTAAAATAAGGATTTTCTTATTTTACTTTAGGAAGGGTAAAGTAAAATAAAGCAAAGTTTGTTTTACTTTTGTAAAAAAGACGCTATGATACAATTAGAAACCTATCAAGCGGGAAGATTTCAAAAACACCATACAGGATATACCTATTTCCTTCCTAATCACATCAATGAGCAATGGACTTGGGAAGATCAAACCCTGAACCTTTTGCTGGAAAAAGCCGCTATAAAATTGGGCGAGCTGAACGCTTATTCTCGTTTGGTTCCCAATATTGATTTGTTTATCCAACTGCACGTAACCAAAGAAGCGGTCATTTCTAGCCGCATTGAGGGCACGCAAACCAAAATGGATGAGGCTCTTTTGGAGGAGGAAGAAGTCAGTCCCGAACGCAGAAACGATTGGAAAGAAGTCAATAATTATATCAAGGCACTGAATGGGGCCATAGCTGACTTGGAAAAACTGCCCATTTCTTCAAGGTTACTCAGGCAAACCCATAAAATGCTGTTAAGTAGCGTGCGTGGCGAGCTCAAACTACCGGGTGAGTACCGCAATAGCCAAAACTGGATTGGTGGAAATACGTTACTAGATGCCGTGTTTATCCCGCCCCATCAGGATTTAGTACCCGAACTGATGAGCGACCTTGAAAAATTTCTACACAACGACAGCATCAACATGCCGACCTTGATCAAAATAGGTATTGCTCATTACCAGTTTGAAACAATCCACCCTTTCCTAGACGGCAACGGCAGAATCGGACGCCTGCTAATTACCTTGTTTTTGGTAGATCAAAAAATATTGCAGAAGCCTTTGTTGTATCTCTCTGCCTGGTTTGAAAAAAACAAGGGGCTTTACTACGACAACCTGACCTTTGTGCGTACCAATAACGATATGACACAATGGCTCAAATACTTTTTGGCAGGCATAGTCGAAACAGCCGAAAATGCTACCCAAACACTCAGTGCTATCTTGGATTTAAAAGCCCAATTAGAAATCACCCTTGCACAAACCTATGGCAAGCGGGCTGTTAATGCTGGTTTATTACTTAATGCATTGTTTAAAAAACCAGTAATACATGTAAACGAAGCACAAAACTTAATGGGGTTGAGCTACAAAGCTGCCAATGACTTGGTAACTGAATTCGTACAAAGCGGCATACTCAAAGAGATGACCGGGCAAAGCCGCAACCGGGTATTTGTATTTGAGGAATACTTAAATTTGTTTTAAAGTTGAGTGCTTATATGGGATCAAAGTTGATTCCCATAAAAACAGCAGCATAACAATTACGGACTAAAAATGCATCCAAACACTTCTTCATTGCTCAAAGTAGGCATCGTTCAGCAACGGTGCAGTACCGATAAAGCCGCCAACATAGAAAAATCTCTGCGGGGCATTGCTGCCTGTGCTGCTCAAGGCGCACAATTGGTTGTCCTTCAAGAACTGCATTGCGGCATTTACTTCTGCCAGGTGGAAGATGTCAACCAATTTGAATGGGCTAGCCCTATACCTGGTGCAGACACGGCCATTTTTGCGGAAGCAGCTCGTGAAAATGGGGTAGTATTGGTAAGCTCCTTGTTTGAAAAACGGGCACCCGGCTTGTACCACAATACAGCCGTTGTGTTCGAGCGCGACGGCAGCATCGCAGGCAAGTACCGCAAAATGCACATCCCGGACGATCCGGCCTACTATGAAAAGTTTTACTTTACGCCAGGCGATATGGGGTTTGCCCCCATCTCTACATCAGTTGGGAAATTGGGCGTGTTGGTCTGTTGGGATCAGTGGTATCCCGAAGCGGCGCGACTCATGGCCCTGGCCGGCGCTGAAGTGCTGATTTATCCGACGGCTATTGGCTGGGAAAGCACCGATGCCATTGATGAAAAACAGCGGCAGTACGATGCATGGTTTACCATTCAAAGGGGGCATGCTGTAGCCAACGGGTTGCCCCTTATTGCAGTCAATCGCACCGGACATGAACCCGACTGGAGCGGCGTGACCAATGGCATTGAATTTTGGGGACAGAGTTTTGTGGCTGGCCCTCAAGGGGAGGTATTGTTCAAAGCGCCAGTGGACGAGGAGCTCCATACTGTGATTGAAATTGATCGCCATCGCACAGAAGCAGTACGCCGCATCTGGCCTTTTTTCCGCGATAGGCGCATTGAAAGTTATGGCGGGTTGATGAAGCGGTATATAGATGAAGTTGGGTGAGGGTGAGGGTGAGGGTGAGAGTGAGAGTGAGAGTGAGAGTGAGAGTGAGTAGGGTGTGAGTGTGGGCATGGCCAAGCCTTGCCTTTAAGCCTGTCATCAATTCTTCCTGTCCGACCGGGTTATTCTGCTTGATGGGCCGGGGTAGCCTACCCGACGGGGCTAGCCATCAATTGTTCAAATTGTGTGGGGGCTTGCCTAGATTGCTTGAAACCACCCGCCTCCCGCCGAAAGCGGGATTCGCCCGCCCGTCCGATCCCGCTGAGGCCGATACGCTCAGCGGGATCGGACGGGGGCAGGAAAACCAGAAACTTCAAACCTACAAGCCTGCACGCGGCCACAAAGCTAATCCTTGAGCGAAATTTTCACTGTTTTTCAAATAGTTATCTTTTTTTTTGATCATTTTTTTTTGATCTGGTATTGGTTTTTGTGCAAAAGAAACATACCTTTGCACTCGCCTTTTTGGAAGCCTCCGAAAAGGAAAGAAATTTGAAGAAGTTTGATCACATTTTAAATCAGAGAAAGTGAATACGCTAAGCTATAAAACGCAATCAGCGAAAAACGAAACAGTGGAGCGCAAGTGGTATGTCATCGATGCTGAGGGCGAAACAGTAGGCCGCATGGCAGCTAAGATAGCCCATGTGCTACGTGGCAAGCACAAGCCATCCTTCACCCCTCATGTGGACTGCGGCGACTTTGTGATCGTCGTAAATGCGGATAAAGTACGCTTTACCGGCACCAAGATGAAAAACAAGGAATACCAAACTTATTCGGGATATCCGGGCGGTCAGAAAATCAAGACAGCACAAGAAATGCTAGACAAGCATCCCATCCGCATCACGGAAATAGCGGTAAGAGGCATGTTGCCCAAAAATCGCCTGGGTCGCCAGATGTTCAAGAAGTTGTTTGTCTATGCAGAAGCGGAACATCCGCACGAAGCACAAAAACCAGAACCATTCAATTTTTAATTCAACGCCTTTAATTTTTCTTAGTATATGGAAATGATTAATGCCACAGGCAGAAGAAAATCAGCAGTCGCCCGGGTCTATCTGACAAAAGGGGATGGTAAAGTAACGGTGAACGGGCGGGATTTCAGAGACTATTTCGTTCAGACACACGTTCAGGACAGTGTCATTGCGCCATTTGAGGCCATCGATGCCGAAAGAATCTATGATGTAAAAATCAACGTGACAGGTGGTGGATTTAAAGGCCAAGCAGAAGCCATTCGTATGGCCCTCTCCCGCGCCTTAGTTGAGCTGAATGAAGACTTCCGCAAACCACTGAAATCGAAGAAATACCTTACTCGTGATGCTCGCGTAGTGGAACGTAAAAAATACGGTAAACCAAAGGCGCGCAAGAGCTTCCAGTTCAGCAAGCGTTAATTTCTTCTATTTTTCACGACTCATTCTTAATATCCGATTAAAATGGAAAAACCTACCTATAAAGATTTGCTCGACGCTGGCGTTCACTTCGGGCACCTCAAGAAAAAATGGAACCCTAAAATGTCTCCTTACATTTTCATGGAGCGCAAGGGCATTCACATCATTGATTTGAACCGCACGCTGGATTCCATGGAACGCGCTGCTAACGCGATGCGCGCTTTGGCTCGTAGCGGTAAAAAGATTTTGTTCGTCGCCACTAAGAAGCAGGCCCGCGATATTGTTGCACAAGCTGCACTCAGCGTTGGCATGCCATTCGTAACTGAGCGTTGGTTGGGTGGTATGATGACCAACTTCTCTACCATCAGAAGGTCGGTCAAGAAAATGAACAACATCGACCGAATGCTGGCCGATGGTTCTTTGACCAGTGTCACCAAAAAAGAACGCCTCACGTTGACCCGCGAGCGCAACAAACTGGAAAAGGTATTGGGTGGTATCGCCAACCTCAACCGCCTGCCGTCTGCCATCTTCATTGTGGATATCGAACATGAGCACATTGCCCTGGCCGAAGCACATAAACTGGGGTTGCGCACTTTTGGCATGGTAGATACCAACTCTGATCCAAATAAAGTTGACTTCGCCATACCTGCGAATGATGACGCATCTAAATCCATCTCCATCATTACCAACTATATGACGGAGGCGATCCGTCAGGGTTTGGAAGAACGCAAAAATTCCAAAACGGAGAAGGAAGTGGCTGGTTAACTTTCTGCTTTGGCAGGTTTTAACCCAAGAAAAGTATATTTCAAAGTGGGATAGAAAGCACAGCAAAACATCAACCGTTTACATTCTTTTTCCTTTCATTCCCATTTTATAAAAAATTAAAAAAAGATCTAATGAGTGCAATTGTTTCTGCGACCGATGTAAAAAAACTGCGCGATATGACTGGTGCAGGTTTCTCGGATTGCAAAAAAGCGCTGGATGAAGCAGCCGGCGATTTTGAAAAGGCCATTGAAATACTGAGGAAAAAAGGTCAAAAAGTTTCAGCCAAGCGCGCTGACAACGAAGCCAAAGAAGGGGTAGTTATCGCGTTGGTCAGTGACGACCAAACCCGCGGTGTTGTTGTTAAGCTCAGCTCTGAAACCGACTTCGTTGCCAAAAACCAGGAATTCATCGACGGCACTCAGGCTATCGCAGCGGCAGCTCTGGCTCATTTTCCAGCAGACCTAGAAGCCTTGAAGGCTCTGCCCCTTGATGGCGGTACAGTTACGACAAGACTGGAAGAACTTCTGACTAAATTCTCAGAAAAGATCGAGCTGTCTTACGAAAAATTGGAGGCTGCAGTCGTATCTCCATATATTCACATGGGCTTCAAAGCTGGTGTGTTGGTGGGTTTGAATGAAAATGGCGATGGGGTTTACGATGCTGGTCGCGATGTAGCCATGCAGGTAGCTGCCATGAAGCCCGTAGCCGTAGATAAAGATGGCGTAGATCAAACCATCATCGCCAAAGAAATTGAAATCGGTATGGAACAGGCTCGCCAGGATGGCAAGCCAGAACAAATGCTAGAAAAAATTGCTCAGGGCAAATTGCAGAAGTTTTTCAAGGAAAACACCCTGCTCAACCAGCAATTTGTGAAAGACAATTCATTGACGATTCAGGATTTCCTGAGGGGGGTAAGTAAGGGCTTAACCGTCACTGAATTCAAGCACGTTACGTTAGGATAGAAAATAAAAAAAGGCGAGTTTTTAAAAATTCGCCTTTTTTTTTATATCTTCTTTAAGCATTTATGCGGAAAAAGAACCTTATCTCATAAAGTCTGATTTCACTTTTCAACATGATTAAGTACAATAGGATACTTCTTAAACTAAGTGGAGAAGCCCTGATGGGCGAACAAGGTTTCGGCATCGATGCCAATATGCTAAAACACTATGCCGATCAAATCAAAGAACTCGTTCATATCGGTGTCGAAGTAGCCGTAGTGATAGGAGGTGGGAATATTTTTAGAGGTCTCCAGGCAGAAGCATCCGGAATAGAAAGGGTACAGGGCGATTACATGGGTATGATGGCTACCGTGATCAATGGTATGGCCCTGCAAAGCGCATTGGAAAGCGTGGGCCTTTATACTCGTCTGATTTCTGCCATCGAAATGAAACAAATCGCCGAACCGTATATCCGTCGCCGTGCTATACGCCATTTGGAAAAAGGTCGGGTTGTTATCTTCTCTTCCGGCACAGGTAGCCCTTATTTTACAACCGACTCCGCCGCCGCTTTACGCGCCAATGAAATCAATGCCGATGTTATTTTAAAAGGCACCAGAGTGGATGGTATCTATACCGCTGATCCGAAAAAAGATCCGACTGCTACCAAATTTGATCGCATCACCTTTGCCAAAGTCATCAGTTTAGGCCTGAGTGTGATGGATATGACGGCATTTACACTCTGCAAAGAAAACAACCTCCCTATTATTGTCTTCGACGTCAACCAAAAAGAAAACCTGAAAAGGATCATTCAGGGTGAGGCCGTCGGCACCTTGGTAGAGGGATGATATCAGGTTTATTCTTCCTAATTATACCTCAACTTTACTAAAGGTTTCTTCTAAAAGCGGTTTGCAAGACATATCTTGCCAACTTTTTGCTACATTAGCCAATCGTTTAACCAACTAAAATTCAACGACATGGGAAACAAAACGAATTGGCTGGCCATTATTGTAGCCGCAGTAGCCGCTATGGCACTAGGCTTTCTTTGGTACGGTGTGCTTTTTCAGGAGCAATGGATGGCCGGTAATGGCATCACCGTGGAGGGCGACAAGATGTTCAAATACGGAACGGAAATGCCTATCTCTTCTTTGCCGATGATTATCAATACTGTCGCCATGATCATTTATGCGCTGATGATGAACTGGCTGGCGGTGAAATCCGGCAGTACCACCTTTAAAAAAGGAGCTACTTTAGGCGCGTTTGTTGGATTTATTGTGCTGCTTAGCACGTATGTCAGCAACCGTTTTGCTGCCAATCCTACGACCCTATCTATGGTCGATGGTGTGTATTCACTGGCGCTGTTTATGATCATTGGCACTATCGTGGGCGGCTGGAGAAAGCAATAATTTTGCGATTATAAAGCGAATGGTACAGAAATGCCGGTCGTCTAAGTCTTGAAATCCAATGACCGAAATGGCTGGCATGCCTACTTTTCCTCATGAAAGATCTATTCTCACAGGACTCAGCTGCTTACGCCAAATATAGACCGGTATATCCAGACGCTTTGTTTTCCCATTTGGCAGCCCATTTATTAGAATGCCAGAATGCCTGGGATTGCGGCACAGGCAATGGACAAGTGGCGCAGGCTTTGGTTCCTTTTTTTGATCAAATATTTGCTACCGACATCAGTGAAAAGCAGATCGAGCAAGCATTCCAACATCCCAAAATCAATTACTCCCTAGAATCTGCAGAAAAGTCTTCCTTTCCCGATCAATTTTTTGATTTGATTGTGGTTGCTCAAGCCATCCATTGGTTCGATTTTGATCGTTTCTATCTAGAAGTAAGGCGCACCTTAAAACCCGAAGGCTTACTCCTTGTGTTGGGATATGGCCTTTTTCGTGCTACCCCTACCATCGATCAGCTGATTGACCACTTTTATCAAGATACTATCGGAAAGTACTGGGATCCAGAGCGAAAATACATTGACGAAAACTATCAAACGATTCCTTTTCCCTTCCGGGAAATATCAATCCCTCCTTTTCAAATGGATACAATATGGAATTTGGCTGATTTGATGGGTTATTTGAATACCTGGTCGGCGGTCAAGCACTTCATCCAAGATAAAGGATTCAACCCCACACTGGCTCTGGCCGAGGAGTTAGAACTCATTTGGCCCGATAAAACACAAGTCGCTATCAACTTTCCATTATTGATCCGCGTGGGCCGAGTCTAAAAAAAAAGGGCCGACATTTAGTACATGTCGGCCACCAATAATAAACACCTAAAACCCTATTAACTTCTTTTGAATTTCTTTTTTTAAGTCTCTTTTCAAAATATATAACAACCAAAAGGGCTATTTAATTCACTGGATTTTGTTAGAATTATGTCAAATTTTAACAAAAAGTGTTAAAGTTTGCTAATAATTGGCTTTTTGGAAATCTTTAACCTGGTTTTGAAATGAAGGTGGTATTTCGGTACTCCAGCCTATTCGCCCCACCCACAATACCTAAGCCCGCTTACTTTTAATATAATTCCATATAAAAGTCAGCGTAATGAATAATAACATCGCTTAACTCCGTTTTTGTGAACAAATCGAGTTGCTTCCTATATAAGTTTTTTAAAATGTTAGGTTGGTTTTTTCTACTGTTTTGAGCTGGTCAACTGACAAATGTAAAATGTTACATTTCCAAGAGATAACTAGGTTTAGCGCGTTTTACCTTTTCTGTTTTGTAAATTAAACGCATTTGCAGCATAAAAGTTGGGTGAGGGTTTCAATTTGATTTCCAAAAATAAGGTGTAAACAACACCAGAATGGTGAATATTTCCAAGCGCCCCAATAACATGAGTAGGGAAAGGATTACTTTTATTTCTGAAGGCAACCACGCAAAGTTATCCACAGGACCGACTTTACCTATACCCGGGCCGACATTGCCCAGACACGTCGCTACAGCGCCAATGGAAGTCAGCATATCCACTCCCAATCCGGTCACCACAATGGCCCCCAATACAAATAGCAGTAAATAAAGCAGTAAAAAAATGATGATGTGGGTAATGATCCGCCCCCGTATGATTTGTCCATTTAATTTCAAAGGCACCAAAGCCCGAGGATGGACAATCCTTTTGAATTCAAGGAAGGAGTTTTTAAAAAAAACCAAATTTCGAATGATCTTGATGCCTCCAGCGGTGGATCCTGCGCAAGCACCTACAAACATCAACACCAAAAACAAGAGCGTCATACTGTCCGCCCACTTGGTATAATCCACTGATACAAAGCCAGTTGTAGTAATAATAGAGACAATTTGAAACAAGCTGTCCCGGAAAGTTTTTTCAAAACTCATGTCCGTATGACGGCTGACCACAAAAGTGACCAATACCGTCAGCACCCCTACGATCAGCAAATAGGCCCTGAACTCATCAGCTGCCCAAACCTTCCTGAACCGCCCTTTAAGCCCGTAATAAATTACCGTATAGTTGACACCAGCCAAAAACATGAATAAGATGATGGGGTATTGGATGGCAGGAACATCGTAGTGAGCCATACTGGCATTTTTGGTGGAAAATCCCCCAGTTGCCATCGTGGTAAGGGCATGATTGATAGCATCATAAAAGGTCATCCCCGCTCCCCAAAGGATAAGGCAAAGCGTGCCGGTCAGCGCCACATAAATCAGCCACAGCCTTTTAGCTGTTTCTCTTATGCGCGGATGCAGTTTATCGGAAGTAGGGCCGGGTGCTTCAGCTACAAATAATTCTATCCCGCCAATGCCCAAGAGTGGGAAAATGGCGACAGTGAGCACGATGATACCCATACCGCCTATCCATTGGGTCATACTGCGCCAGAACAAAATCCCTTCTGGCGTAGCTTCAATGTCAGTAAGCACGGATGCACCGGTGGTGGTCATCCCGGAAACCGTCTCAAACCAGGCATCTGCCACATTGGGAATGATGCCACTGAGAAGATAAGGCAAGGCTCCAAAGGTGGTCATCACCAGCCAGCCCAGCGTCACAATCAAGTAGCCTTCTCGCTTTTTTACATGGGTATCACCTTTAAAAGGAATCGCCAATAAGATACCTCCCGATAGCAAGCAGATCAGACCAGAATAAAAAATAGGGTAAGCATCTCCACTTTTATAATACCAAGAAAATGGCAAAGCAGAGAACATCAACCCGCCAATAATAACCAACAATACGGCCAGTACCCTAGCTATCGGTCGTATTTGTATCATCAATGAAAGAGTTTTTCCAGCTTCTGTATGGAATCGGGCAAGGCAAAGACAATCACTTTGTCGTCCATTTGCAACTGAAAGTCGCCATTAGGTATAAAAGTGTCTTCGCCGCGAATAACGCCGCCAATCAATGCTGAACTTGGAAAATGCAGCTCTTTGATGGGACGCTTCGTGATCCGATTGTTTTTGTGCACAGAATATTCTATAATTTCTGCATCTACACCATGCAAACTGGTAATGGCCTCAATTTGTCCTTTGCGGACATAGCGGAAGATGTTGTTGGCCGCGATCAGCTTTTTGTTGATCAGGGTATCAACACCTATATTTTGAGAGATATGGATGTATTCCTTGTTTTCCACTTGAGCGATGGTTTTATATACCCCATGGTTTTTAGCCGTCAGGCTCGCTATAATATTGGTTTCAGAATTATCCGTCAATGCAATAAACGCATCCATGTTGCCCAAGCCTTCTTCTTCTAGTAGTTCCACATTCGTCACATCTCCATTGATGATCAACGTATTATCCAATTGCTCGGATAAACGTTTGCAACACTCCTTGCTTTTCTCAATAATTGTCACGTTATAATCCTTTTCCAGGCGCTTGGCTGTTGTCAAGCCCATACTGGTTCCGCCGAGGATCATGATGTTTTTGACCTGCACTTTCTTTTTGCCAACTACTGCCAACAGTCGGTCTATGTTCTCTTTTCTGACCATGAAATAAACGTGATCATTGCGCTGAAAAACCGTATCCCGATGTGGTATGATCGTGCGGTGTCCCCGCAATATGGCAATTGGCCGCAAGGCCAGTTCAGGCGAAAAGGCATTTATTTCCAGAATTTTCACCCGAATCATAGGCGAATCATCATCCAGTGTAATGCCGACTAAATTGATTTTCCCCTTTTCAAATTCAAAAATATCGGTAAAAGAACACTGCTTAACCAGTCGGAAAATTTCTTCTGCTGCCAATTGAGAAGGTGAAATCAAGGAGTCGATACCTAAATCGCGAAAAATTTCCCGCTGGGCTTCTGCCAGATATTCTTGGTTGGAAACCCGGGCAATGGTTTGCCTGGCCCCCATTTTTTTGGCTAAGATCGCCGTGATCAGGTTATTTTTTTCGGAGGTCGTTACCGCTAAAACTAACTTGGCAGCATCTACTTCAGCCAATTCCAAAGTCTCAATGGAAGAAGAGTCACCGCGCACGGTCAGAACATCGAGGTGCGTGGCAGCATAATCTAATACTTCCTGATTGGTATCGATGAGTACGATATCCTGATTTTCATAAGCCAGCAATTCTGCCAAATGAAAGCCAACATCTCCAGCCCCCGCAATAATAATTTTCATTTTTACAAAATTATATGCAAAAGTATAAAACAGCCTTCATATATAGTGATACGAATAGCCAGCGGATAAACAGTTTTATGCGTTTAAGTAGAAAACAATATGAGAATTCTGATGGTTTGCCTCGGTAATATCTGCCGTTCTCCCCTCGCTGAAGGGATCATGAGGCATAAAATTGAAGTCAATCAATTAGATTGGGAGGTAGATTCTGCCGGAACGGGCAGTTGGCATATCGGCGAAGCGCCAGATACGCGTTCCATTGCCATAGCCCGAAAGCATGGCCTGGATATCAGCCATCAAACAGCCCGTCAAGTCCAAGTAGCCGATCTGGAAACATTCGATCTGATCTTGACCATGGATTCGAGCAATTACAGGGATGTACTTAGCTTGGCGCAAAATGAAGCACAGCAGCAAAAAGTCAATATGATCCTCAACTATGCCTTCCCCGAATCAGACGAAAGTGTCCCAGATCCTTATTGGGACTCGAATGGCTTTGCCGCTGTTTTTCAAATGCTGGAAGAGGCCTGCGAACAAATCGTGTTCAAAAAGTCAATTCCTATCTGAGCAGATGTACTTCGCCGCTCACTTGCACAATTTCTCCTAACGCATTGGTCAGCAATATAGTATAAACATATATTCCTGCGGGCAGGGGCTGTTTGTTTTGGAATCCATCCCAAAATAAGTCCACTTGATCTGATGTGAAATCCTCGGCTTCATACACCATACCGCCCCAGCGATCCCATACCTGAAAGTGGTGGATGTAGAAAACCGCACCCGAATACAGCCCGAATCGATCGTTGCGTCCATCGTCGTTGGGCGAAAATGCGTTGGGTAGGTAAATGGGGCAATCCTGTTTGATAAAAACTGAATCAAGAAACATACAACCCTGGCTATCAAACACTTCAATAAGATGTTCACCAGGGCTGAGGTGCGGAATAGGCGATACAGTCGCCACTGGATTTCCGTCCAGCCTCATAACAAATGGTGGAGATTCTCCCGAAAGGCTGAACTCCAAGCTTCCATCATTACCTTGGCAAGTACTTGCGTTCGCCACTAACTCGGTCAAATAAGGCCCTTCATAGCTTTCAAAAACCAGTACGGTATCAAAAGTGCAGCCTATGACATCCTGGACAACAAGTACGTAGGTTCCTGGAGCAAGGTCTTCAAAAGCGGCCTGGGCACTAAAAACGCTATTGTTCAGGCTATAGCTATAACCACCATTCCCACCCGATGCAAGGGCAGAGAACCTACTTCCAGAATCGCCACAAGACAATACGTCTGATATTTCCAGACGAAGTACAGGTACCGATGGTAGGATCAAAAACATCGTATCCCGGCATTGCCCTCCATCGCTGGCAACAACTTGATAATTACCTTCGCCCAAGTTTTCAAAAGAGCCCACCCCTTGAGCAGCTTGGCCATCCAAGGAGTACATCAATGATCCGCTCCCTCCGCTTGCTACTACTTGAATGCTGCTTTGTCCTGGTCCACAAGCCTTTATTTGAATCAAATCGAGCACAACAGGCTCGCTAGTCGCAATACTGACCGACAGTTCATCTAAACACCCCTGCCCGTCCTCTACTTGAAAAATATAATCCCCTGCTGCTAAATCGGAGAACAGAACTTGTCCACCCGATTCGTTTCCATTGATGGCATAAACATAGGGTTCTACCCCACCTTGCACTTGCAAGTTAACGCTACCGTTAGGCAGCCCACATTCGGTAGCTGAAACCTGGGCAGACAGTACAGGCGCAGTACCTATAAGGGGCACTTCCGCTTCCACACTTATTTGACATATTTCCTGGTCGCGGACGAAAATGGTATATAACCCTGCTTCGAGACCATCGAATGAGGGACTGCTTTGAAAATGGATGCCGTCAATGCTGTATTCCAATGCCCCCGTACCTCCCTCTGCTTCGATCACCAATGTACCAAAAGGGTCTAAACAACTGGTTGGCGTTGCTGCAATACCTGTTATCTCCGGATAACTGGCCGCTACAAATTCCAATTCACTTGCTGCACCAAAAATGATAAACGGATATTGACAAACGGCTGTAAATGTCTCTGTTTCAAAATTCACTTCGTAAACCCTGGAAAGATTGCTGTCATCGGTTGCATAGGTTACCGTTTGGCTACAAGATTCTACATAAGTCACTATACCGAAAATGGATGCACTTCCAACGTCAAAATCAAAGGCTGCCATACTATTTGCAGGATTTTGGATGTCCACCACCACCATATCATTAGAAGTTGCCGCCATCATCAGTTGCCCCTGATAAAAGGTCAAATCACCTGCAGCGCTGTATCCCATAAAACCGTGATTGGTTTCTTCGCCCGTATTGAGGTCATAGGAAATCAGGTACGGCGTTCCGCCAGCAGTATAAAATACCCCATTCGGATCAACCACCAATGAAGTTAAGAAAATATCCTGTTCTGTAAAATTGTGTATTACTTGGGTGGCCCCATTGGCCAAATTGATTAAGAGTAGCCTACCATCAGTAGTAATGCCGTACAGTTGGCCATTGGGTGCAAAAGCAATATCGCTGATGGTTGAACTGGTCAATACCTGAGCAACCTGCACAAAGGTACAATTCGAAACATCGAGTCGCATTACCCTGGAATCGGATGTAATGACATGGAATTGTTGCGCAGGCAGCGCCCCGCCAAACAATCCTAAAAGAAACAGCCATAGCCCCCAAAAGCTTTTCATGCCAGACTTAATTACACATCGTTAAAGATACAGAAAGTAATTATCCCTGTTTCCTGCCTTTTATACCCCTTTTTGAATTTTTTTCAAAAATTGCCGCTTACACAGCAAAAGTTACTGTTCTATTGCTGCGGATGAAATAACATGTATTCAAACATAAGCAAATGATTATTAAGCATTTGCAAGGATTCCATAAACATTCAATGCTGTTGCAAGCATTTAGGCTCAAAACAGTTATCGTATATTTTACACAAAGTCTTTGTAGCAAAATTTATTTTTTATAGTTTAGCGAAAAACAAAATCATATGTACTTCAACTCAAAAGGACAGGAAGAAGTCAGCTATGATGCCATCGTTATTGGTTCGGGCATCAGCGGGGGTTGGGCGGCCAAAGAGCTTTGCGAAAAAGGCTTGAAAACCCTGGTGCTGGAAAAAGGACGCATGGTAAAACACGGTGACTATCCAACCGCATTAAAAGAAGATTGGGAGTTTGAGAACAGAGGTCAATTAAGTGCCGAAGAACTAACCCAATACGAAAAACAAAATCGCACGGGATACACCATGCATCAGTCTAGCAAACACTGGTGGGTGAATGACTTGGAGCATCCTTACACAGAAACCAAACGATTTGACTGGATTCGCGGGCATCATGTCGGTGGTCGTTCACTGATGTGGGGAAGGCAGTCTTGGCGTTTGTCCGAACTCGATTTTGAGGCCAACCTACGAGAAGGTATTGCCGTTGACTGGCCTATCCGATATGCCGATCTGGCGCCTTGGTACGAGCATGTTGAAAAGTTCATTGGTGTGCAAGGTGAAAATGTAGGCCTTCCTCAACTACCCGATAGCAACCTTTTGCCTGCTATGGAACTGACTTGTGTGGAAGAGCACTTTCGCGACAGCATCAAATCTAACTTTGGCCGTACCCTCACTGTAGGCCGTTCTGCCAACCTCTCTCAGGCCCACAATGGCCGCGGCGCTTGCCAATACCGCAATCGCTGCATCAGGGGCTGCCCTTACGGTGCTTACTTCAGCAGCAATGCCTCTACCCTACCTGCTGCCGAGGCTACTGGAAACATGACCCTCCGACCCAATTCGGTCGTTCATTCCATCATCTATGATCCAGCCACTCGTAAAGCCAAAGGGGTTAAGGTGATCGACGCAGAAACCATGGAAACTACGGAATTCTACGCCAAGATCATCTTTTGCTGTGCCTCAGCCCTCAGCACCACCCTTATTCTATTCAATTCTGCCAACGAAGATTTTCCAAATGGTTTGGGCAATAGTAGCGGGCAGTTGGGACACAACGTCATGGATCACCATTTCCGGGCAGGTGCTACGGGCATTTATGAGGGCTTTGGCGATAAATTTCACAAAGGTCGCCGACCAACTGGTGTTTATCTTGCCCGCTATCGCAACGTGGATAAGGCCAGTGAAAGCAAGGATTACCTGCGTGGATGGGGGTACCAAGGTGGTGCCAGCCGAACCAACTGGATGCAAGGCGTCAAAGAATTAGACATGACCCTGGGCGCCGAATTCAAATCCAAGTTGATCATACCAGGGCCTTGGCAAATGGGGCTGAATGCCTTTGCTGAATGCCTGCCTTACTATGATAATAAGGTCACGCTGAATACAGATGTTTTGGACAAATACGGCCTGCCTACATTGACTATGGATTGCGAATTCAAAGAAAACGAGATGAACATGCGCAAAGACATGGCCAATGATGCTGCTGAAATGTTGGAAGCTGCCGGTTTTACAAATGTGGAAACGTATGATGCCGGCTCTTGGCCTGGTCTGGGTATCCATGAAATGGGAACAGCACGGATGGGCAGAACACCCAAAAGCTCGGTACTCAATGGCTGGAATCAGATGTGGGACGTACCCAACGTTTTTGTGACGGATGGCTCTTGTATGACTTCCGCTGCCTGCCAGAATCCTTCGCTGACTTATATGGCGCTAACGGCTCGAGCCGCGAATTATGCTGTTGAAGAACTTAAAAAAATGAACCTTTAATCCTACGATGATGGATAGAAGAGAAGCAATAAAAAGAGCCGGTTATTTAACTGGCTTTGCCCTTTCGGCGGGTACATTGAGTGCGGTGCTACAAGGCTGTCAGCCCGAAGTAAGCCCTCTGGAAACTTGGGTGCCCAAACATTTTTCGCTTGAAAATGGACGCGCTGTCGCTTATATGGCCGAGCGCATTATTCCACACACGGATACTCCAGGCGCTATTGATGTCTTTGTGCACGACTACCTGGACAATATTGTAGGTATTTGTATGTTACCTGAAGACCAAGCCCGTTTTGATGCTGGATTAGCACAATTCCTAGCCGATTTTTCTACTAAAAGTGGTAAAACATTTTTGGAAGGCTCGGAAACGGAGCAACTAGATTTCCTGAATGCGGTTGATCAAAAGGACAAAGCTTTTGTAGAAGCCAATCCCATTTTGAAACCAGAAGAGTTTCCGTTTTTCTTGACATTCAAACAATTAGTGCTTACGGGTTACTTTACTTCCGAACCGATTGCGACTGAAGTATTGGGATTCAATCCCATACCCGGTGAATATGATGGCTGCATGCCCTACGAGGCCGGTACGCCAAATTGGTACAATGGATAAACATACTATGGTCAGGCAGCTATATAAGGTAGCTGCCTGGCTATTCGGTTTCCATCAATAAGCGCTCCAACTGCATGCCCCTGGAGCCTTTGATCAAAAAATACCGATCTGAAAACCCCTGCTGTACGAACCATCCTTTCAGGCTAGTGACATTCGGGAAGTGCAATAGCTCATGCTGCTCTGCTACCTTCCGGAAATTAGCTCCAACCAATATCACTTGATCAAAATGCTGTGCCTGAGCTAATTGTACTATTTGCTCGTGCTCGGATAAACTCTCTTCACCCAGTTCAAGCATATCGCCTAAAATGGCGATTTTGTTTTTACCTTCCATAGCCCGAAAGCTCAATATAGCTTGTCGCATGCTACTGGGGTTGGCATTATAGGCATCCAGCACAAAACGATTGCCTGCCATTTCCACCAATTGGGATCGATTGTTGGATGGGATGTAAGCTTCAATTGCTTGAATAATTTTCTCAGCCGGCACTTTGAAATACTTGCCCAGGGCAATAGCCGTCATCACGTTGTTAAAATTATATGCCCCAAAAAGTTGGGTATTTACTTCTTGCAAATGGCCACTTTTTCGATCGAGGAAAGCTGCGCGAATAAAGGGCTGAGTAGCCAATAACTTTATTTCTAAATCCACTTCTGCTAAAGAGGGTTGATCGCTGCGTTTGTAAAAAACTTTTTTGGTTACAGGCTTGGCCAATTCTTCCAGGAAAGCTTCATCTCGATTGATGAACGCCGTGCCATTGCTTGAGGCCAGCCAGCGATACAGCTCCGATTTGCCTTTTTTTACACCTTCTATGCCCCCAAAGCCTTCCAAATGCGCCTTACCGATATTGGTGATCAGCCCATGCGACGGCGCTGCTATTTGGCATAAAAAATCAATCTCCCCTTGATGATTAGCGCCCATTTCAATAACGGCAACCTCCGTTATTGGGCCAATGCTCAGCAAACTAAGGGGTACACCGATGTGGTTGTTTAAATTGCCTTTTGTTGCAAAAGCTGGGTAATGCGCACTTAAAACCGCTGCAACCAATTCTTTGGTCGTTGTTTTTCCGTTGCTACCAGTAATGGCAATCACAGGAATATGCAGTTGCATTCGATGATGGTGTGCCAAATCTTGTAAGGCTTTTAATACATCTTCGACCAGCAAAAAGCGCTCATTTTCGACAACCGATTCATCATCGACTATCGCATACGCTGCACCAGAGGCTAAGGCTTGAGCAGCAAAGCGATTGCCATCAAATGAAGTGCCTTTTAATGCAAAAAAGAGGCTATCAGGGCTGACTTTCCTAGAGTCTGTGCTAATGACTGGATGAGCCAGGTAAAGGTCATAAAGGTGTTCAATGCTAATCATCCGTTTGAAAAAAATTGGCAAAGTGTTGAAATAAACGCATAAAGCCTCTGCATTCTTGCAGAGGCTTTATGCCATTTTCTCAGCTATCAAGTATCGAAAAATTAATACCTTCTGGAGCGCTGCTTGCGTTTGGTCGGAAATTCGTGACCGCCTTCGTTTTCGTTCCCACTTGGAGAACCGGTACGGGTCATAGCACAGCGGAAACCGATGTCGCGAGATGATTTTTCTTCATCCAGGAAACGACGAGCCCCCGGAGACAGCCAAAACTGGCGATCTGACCATGAACCTCCCTTATAAACACGAGCATGGTCGCTGATCAGCGAGTGCTTTCCAAAATCGTAAAAAGCCTGTGACTGCTGGTCACCATCCAAGTAGTTATAAACGGCACCTGTTCTATAGTTATCGCGGCCAGCGGCTTCCTCATCGGTTACATAGCGGTAACGCAAGCGTCCCAAGCTATCTTTTTCAACCGGACGGCCTTCTTCATCCAATTCTTTAGATTCAAAATGACCACCGCGGTAAGGGTTCAAATCCTGGTTGTCCACATCGCTCAGGGCAGAGCTGGTCAATGGGCGGTACAGGTCGAGTACCCATTCATTGACATTACCTGCCATATTGTACAAACCAAAATCATTTGGCCAGAAAGTACGCACAGGGGCTGGAATGTGCGCATCGTCGTTCAAACGACCCGCCATACCCATATAGTCACCACCGCCGCGCTTGAAGTTGGCCAACATATAGCCTTGGTACTTATCGCGTTTTTGGTAGCGTGCCGTGTTACCATCCCAAGGATAGAAGCGACGGTCTGAAATTCTTTCGTCTTTCTCAGAGGTCTGATTGCCCTGAAGTGCCAAAGCGGCATATTCCCATTCGGCTTCCGTTGGCAAGCGATAAGCAGGCAACACGATACCATCTTCAAAGCGTACAGGGCGTTCTCCGCCAGTGCGCAAGTCTTTCAGGTTTTTGCGTACATCGCCTTGATACTGGCCGACCAAATAAGAATCCGTATTGAAATTGTCTTCGTCTTTTTGCTCTGTATTTGGATTCAGGATGCCTTTTTCAATCAGGATCATCTCGTTCACGCGATCCGTACGCCATTTAGCGTATTCATTGGCTTGAATCCAGCTTACACCTACGACTGGATAATTGTCGTAAGAAGGGTGGCGGAGATACGTTTCTACAAAAGGTTCGTTGTAAGAAAGCTCTTCGCGCCATACCAGGGTATCTGGCAATGCATCGCGATACACCTCTGGGTAAGACTCACCAAATACGCGGTTAATCCAATAGAGGTATTCGCGGTAATCGATATTGGCAACTTCCGTTTCATCCATATAAAAAGAAGATACCGTAACGCGGCGTGGAATGTTGTTCCATTCGTAAGTAACGTCTTGTTCCGTAAGTCCCATGGTGAAAGTACCCCCCTCGATTAGCACGAGGTTGGGACCAGTGACCTGTCCTTCGTAGTCCAGTTTTTCGAAGCCACCCCATTTGGTGTCGTTATATACCCAACCGGTAGAGGAAGAACGGTCTTTACTTCCACACGAAGTAAGTAGCACTGCAGCACCGCACAGAAAAGCTCCAAGCTTCAACAAATTTTTCATGGCAGGAGTTTGTTTTTGAGAATCAACCATTATTTATTGCGAAATTAATACATTTTGCCACCTGGTAAGTCCGGAAAGGTGTCATTTTCCATAACTTTAACAGTTTTCCCAGGCCAGCTTTTTTTTCGAGCCGGGAAATTACACATTTCTGTGGTTTTAAAAAAAGAATTCTTGTTAGGGAGAGTAATTTGGCTATATCCGGCAACAACCGGGCTGGAATTTTCAGAAGCTAGTTAAACATTTTAAAGCAATCGTTGTAGCGACTTTTGTGCAAACGGTTTTTGGCCGATTTGCTATCATCAAAATTGATCGTCAACGACAGTTCGTGTGTTCCACTAGTGCGCTGCAAAGTTAATCCATTTAGTGTAAAATCAAAACTATATCCTAAACGGAATATTCCCGAGCGAACACCCAGCAAAGCAATGGCCGAATCGGCATTCTTAAAGGTATGACGATACCACGCTCCTCCAAAAAATTTTCCAAGCCCAAAATAAGCACCTCCGTTTACTTGATTGAACCCACCTTGGCGGATATAAAGCAAGTTTGGAGATAAAAACGCCTCATTAGATGGTTTATTGTTTGATTGTAGAGGCAAATACAGGCCACCATGTACAGTGATGCGCATAGGCAAGCCACTCAACAAATTCTGATTCACCAGTAATAGACTTTCATCTGGCGTATTGAGGTGCTTGATGGATAGCCCGCCATAAACCTTCTGGCTATGTATCATCAAGCCAGCTCCGACATCGAAGAGCACTTGATTCAAGTTATCAGGTGGTGTTTCCTGAGAAGGGTTAGGCGCTCCACTGCCTCCTATGGGGCCTTCAATGGGGTCTATTTGGTCTAAAAAGATCAAGCGATCCCAATTGAGTCGGCGCTGTATCAGCCCTGCCTCCAAGCCAAAGCGTATGGTAGCCCGATCATTCAGCCTCACTTGATAGCCATAAACGCCTGAAAAGTAAGTCGTTTGGTAAATGCCATCCCCGGCATCATCGCCCGTAAGCATCAAGCCGATGCCGCTGTTTAGGCTTTCAATGGATTGCTCGTAGGCTACTGAATAGGTTTCATAACCCCCTTCATAAGCAGCCCATTCGTTGCGGTAATTGGCCGTCAGGCGGGGTGCAAAAGTAGTACCCGCAAAGGCCGGGTTGATCTGCAAGGGAGCTGCAAAAAATTGACTGTATATAGGATCCTGCCCATACGTGGCAGCTATGGAAGTTAAAAAAAATACCAGGTACAACGCGCTTCTGCTCATCTACGAATTCCTTGTCAGATGGGTTAATGCCGACAAGTTAAAAAAGAATTTGGGAAATACCCGGCATTTTATCTGGAATGAAAGGAATATGACAGATTTTGGAGACTTTTTTGAGCAACTGAGGGTTAGGCGAAAAGCTAGGCTTTTCCCGCCTGGGCTGCACCCAGTCGGGCAGGGAGCAACTGAGGTGTGGGTATGGCGGGTGGCATAGCTACACACTCTAACCCTCACTCAATTTCTTCTTACCCCCTTACTCCCTCAGTGTTCTTAATGTTGCAAATCACACCCACACTCTCACCCACACCCTCACTCTCACCCTCACTCTCACCCTCATCCAATTTCTTCTTACCCCCTTACTCCCTCAGTGTTCTTAGTGTTGCAAATCACACCCACACTCTCACCCACACTCTCACCCACACCCTCACTCTCACCCTCACTCTCACCCTCATCCAATTTCTTCTTACCCCCTTACTCCCTCAGTGTTCTTAGTGTTGCAAATCACAC
>CALMIR010000013.1 GCA_937864265.1 uncultured Saprospirales bacterium
AAATTCGTTTTTTCCATAAGATTACAATTTGTAAAGAATTAGGTTAAAAAAATATAAAAAAAAGTAATAGCCTGAATCAAAATATTTAGGTCGTAGAGAGTCAGGACAATAACGAATTAGCTTTCAAGTCAAAAAGGATTTCAAAAGAAACAAAGCAACTTTTTGCTTCGTGCGATACTCAAACTAGTATCTTCCTATTCAAGCTAGTCTTGAACAGAACTTATATGTGGAGGTAGAAAGGAGAAAGGGTTGAAACATACAATTTTGGTCGAAAAAGAGTTGGAATATAACTCCAACCGCTCGGCAAAAGTAATTCACGATTTCTCAAAAGCCAAATGAAATCAAAAAATATTTTAAAATTTTTAATGCCGTTTTTAAAAAAGTACTTTATCCCCTTTTCAAAAACTTCCGGCGGATAACTTCCTGGACAGGTATCTGCTCTATTTTTGCCTCTAGCCAGGAGATGATGTCCAAGTAGAGGAAAGGGCGGCGCTGAAAGGGATCCGCTTCATGTACAGCCAATTTGTTTTTCAGGTTGATCCACTCCATTTTTAAATCCTCTGCTTTGGTTTTGGGCAAACGCCTTAAAAAACGGAGAATTTCTTTTTGAACGGCATGTAATTCCTCCATCTTTAATAAGAACCTAAAAACGGATTTTATCTGATACTCCACCAATTGGGCATTCCCCAACTCGAAGTGAGCGATCAGATTGAGAATGCGCGCAAAACATTGAATATCCGCGCGGTAGTCCGGGTTCTTTTGGTTGATAATCAAGTTGAGGTAATCGATGGCTGCCTCATTGTCTCCGCTTCCAAAATACAAGCAAGCAATTCTATAATAAAACAACATGATCCTGTGATCGTCCCAATTGTAGCGGTCTTCTTTGATCAACGAATCTAGTTCGGGGATCAGCTTGCAGCCCTCCGTAAAAGTCCCTTCCAGATAATGTTTCTTTATGGTATGAATGTATTTAAACAAATAGTAAAGCCCCTCCACATTATTGTTTTGCAACAAATCCTCTTTGTTTCCAAAACGATTCAACTCATCCAAATAAGCCAAAAAGCGATCGTACTGGAGAGTATTGAACAAGGCATTGAGCAAATTGTGCAGCCCTTTCAAATAAAGAGGTGCATACAAATCTATATAGGTGTCGTTTTCGTGAAACAAAGCGACCCATTTGTGCGCATATTTGTAACTGAGGGGAAAATCCTGTGAAATGTGGTAATACCAAGAAAAAGCGCGGCAATAATTTAGTTTGCCCTGAAAATCCAATTCCTGATAGTCGATTTTAGGCAGTTGTGCATGAAAAAAATTGGAGATAAAATGCTGCTCTTTTTGGTTTCTGACGTATCCTACCTTCAAGTAAAGTCCATAAAGCTGAATGGCCAAATTGGAGAACTGGTCGCTTTTGTTGATGTGTCCCCTCAATTCCTCTGCCTGCTTGGTCAACTCGTCTGCCCTGCCTTCAATACTTCGCGTAATATACTGGCCTTCAATGTGTTTTTCAAATTCAACAATATCCAAAGCCATGATGTGGAATTGGCCTTTTAATGCTTTTTCCTTGGCTTTTTCCAATACCTCCAAGCCCTGCCGATACAATCCTTTATCGTACAGCACCTTGGCATAATCAATCATTTCTCTAATTTGAATATCAGGGGTGTTGTGTACGTTCAACAAACGCAGGCTTACCAACAATTGCTTGTACAGGTGGGCTTTTAAGTTCGACAACTGGCTTTTTTTGATGTCTGGCAAGCGCTTTAAAATGAGTTCTTCCTGATACTCTTTGTGGCGATCCAGAAAATCAAACAGCTTCAAAAACAAAATATCATCAGAGGTCTGATTGCGTCGTACAAATAACCGGAAATGCCTTTTTTCAGCCCTGGTCAGGGATTTGATCAATTGGATAAGATCATCCGTCTTTTGTTTAGGCATTGGAAATCCTTGTTTTTTATATATCTGATAATCAGTGTTTTAGAATCGTATTCGCCAAATTACCAACTTGTATTAAAGACCCTAAATTGATTTCTGTCAACTTGAACTGACTGGTATCTTTGATGTTTGGTAGTTTTCTACTGGAGAACAGCCTCAAATGCCGAAAATCGAATGGGCATATTGATTCAGTCAGGCAATAGAGAGCAAACATAACAATTTTACTTAAAATTAACATCCAATGGCTATGGCAGACACACGAATTTATATTTTCGATACGACCCTTAGAGATGGCGAGCAAGTGCCCGGCTGTAAGCTAAACACCGAGCAAAAAATCGAAATTGCAATGCAACTGGAACGTTTGGGAGTGGATATCATAGAAGCAGGTTTCCCTATATCCAGTCCTGGAGACTTCCGTTCTGTGGAAGCCATTTGCCAGGCCGTCAAAGAGCCAGTAGTTTGTGGCCTTTCCAGGGCGGTGGAAAAAGACATAGATGCTGCCGCTGCGGCCTTGAAAGGCGCCAAAAGATCGCGCATCCATACTGGAATAGGTACTTCTGAATCGCACATTAAATACAAACTGAAGAGTACTCAGGCAAAAATTCTGGAGCGGGCCGTTGCTGCAGTGGCTTACGCCAAAAAGTATGTCGAAGACATAGAGTTTTATGCAGAGGACGCGGGCAGAACAGACAATGAATACCTGGCCAGGGTTTGTGAAGCAGTCATTAAGGCAGGAGCCACAGTTTTAAACATACCGGACACCACAGGTTATTGCTTGCCGGAAGAATATGGCGCCAAAATTCGTTTTTTGAAGGAAAATGTAAAAGGCATAGACAAAGCCATTCTTTCCACCCATTGTCACAATGACCTCGGATTGGCCACTGCCAACTCCATCGCAGGCGTACAAAATGGCGCTCGTCAGATCGAATGTACCATCAACGGCATCGGAGAGCGGGCTGGTAATACTTCCTTGGAAGAAGTGGTGATGATTATGCGCCAACACCCCTACCTCAACTTGGGCAACAGGATTGAATCCAAATTGCTCTACTCGACCAGCCGTTTGGTTTCTGAAAGTATGGCTATGCCTGTTCAACCCAACAAGGCCATTGTAGGTGCCAACGCTTTTGCGCATTCATCGGGTATCCACCAGGATGGCGTCATCAAAAAGCGGGAAACCTATGAAATTATCGACCCGATTGAAGTAGGGGTCGATCACTCTAAAATAGTACTTACTGCTCGTAGTGGCCGAGCTGCTATTGCCTACCGCTGCAAGCAAATCGGCTATGACCTCACCAAGTTAGAACTAGATGCAGTATATGCTCTTTTCCTAGAGGTGGCCGACAAGAAAAAAGAGGTCGAAAACGACGATCTGGAAATGATTATCGCCAAAACGCTTAAAAATCAACCCGCAGCCCTATAACATCAACGCAACAATTTATGGGAAAAACGCTTTTCGATAAAATCTGGGATGCACACGTCGTCACTCAGGTACAAGGCGGTATGAAGGTATTGTATATCGACCGCCATTTCATCCACGAGGTGACCAGCCCACAGGCCTTCGACGGATTGGAGCAAAGGAATATTCCGGTATTCCGCACCCAAAAAACCATCGCTACTGCTGACCACAACGTTCCTACCATCAATCAGCATCTGCCTATTGCCGAACCGCTATCTCGTTTTCAAGTCGATAAATTGACGGAAAACTGCGATAAATTTGGCGTCAATTTATATGGTTTAGGACACCAGTATCAAGGCATTGTTCATGTAATAGGCCCTGAATTGGGCATCACCCAACCGGGTATGACCATCGTTTGCGGCGACAGTCATACTTCCACGCACGGCGCGTTTGGTTGTATTGCTTTTGGCATAGGCACTAGCCAAGTTGAACAGGTGTTGGCCACTCAGTGCCTGCTCCAAACCCGCCCCAAACGCATGCGCATCACCATTGATGGAAAACTTCAAGCGGGCGTGCTGTCGAAAGACATCATCTTGTACATCATTTCCAAACTTTCTGCAAGTGGGGGTACCGGTTATTTTGTCGAATACGCAGGCTCAGCCATCAGTTCCCTTTCTATGGAAGCCCGAATGACAATTTGCAACATGAGCATTGAAATGGGTGCACGGGGCGGGCTAATAGCCCCCGATGATATTACCTTTGACTATGTAAAGGGCCGCTTATTTGCCCCACAAGGTGCTGATTGGGATTTCAAATTGGCTTATTGGAAAACCTTGTACTCTGATCCCGATGCCAAATTTGATCAGGAATACTATTTTGATGCCGATGATATAGCACCCATGGTCACCTATGGCACCAACCCTGGTATGGGCATTAAGGTAACAGACCAAATCCCACAGCCAGAGGAGGCCAATCAGGTCACTTTCAACAAAGCCCTGAATTACATGGGCGTTGAAAGTGGTGAATCGTTGATGGGCAAAACCATCGAATACGTTTTCATTGGCAGTTGCACCAACTCTAGAATTGAAGATTTGAGAATGGTCGCTGAGTACGTGAAGGGCAAACAAAAAGCGCCTCATGTATCGGCCATGATCGTGCCGGGTTCCAAACAAGTGGAGATGCAGGTGAAAGCAGAAGGTTTGGATGAAATTTTCAAAGCTGCTGGTTTTGAATTTCGGGAACCAGGTTGCTCGGCTTGCCTCGGTATGAACGAAGACAAGATCCCCAAAGGCGCCTATTGCGTTTCGACTTCTAATCGGAATTTTGAAGGCCGACAAGGGCCTGGTGCACGCACCATCCTGGCCAGCCCGCTTACTGCCGCAGCAGCAGCCATTGCCGGAAAAATTGTGGACGTTCGTTCTCATCTCAACTAGCCTTAGACCATGGAAAAATTCAAAACCATACTTTCATCAGCAGTTCCCTTGCCCATAGAGGAAGTGGATACCGACCAAATCATACCTGCCCGCTTTTTAAAAGCCACTACCCGGGAAGGTTTTGGTGAAAACTTATTCCGCGACTGGCGTTTTCACCCGGATGGATCACCCAAACAAGATTTCATCCTAAACAACCCTATCTATACGGGAACAATCCTGGTTGCGGGTAAAAACTTTGGTTGTGGTTCTAGTCGGGAGCATGCGGCATGGGCTTTGGCCGACTATGGGTTTAGAGTGGTCGTCAGCAGCTTTTTTGCCGATATTTTTCGAGGCAACGCGCTAAACAACGGCATTTTGCCTGTACAGGTAACCGATGCTTTCTTGCAAGTTCTTTTCCTGGCTATCGAAAAAGACCCCGAAACGCCGATACAGGTCGATTTGGAAAATCAGGAAATCAGTTTGCCCGCAACGGGCGAAAAAACGTATTTCGACATTGATCCGTATAAAAAATTGTGTCTGCTCAATGGCTATGACGATATTGAATACTTGTTGAGCTTGAAACCGCAGATTGAAGCATTTGAAAAACAACTCATCCACTAATATGAGCCAGAAAATAAGAATCGCTGTATTGCCGGGCGACGGTATAGGCCCGGAAGTCATTGACCAGGGCATAAAAGTACTGGAAGCAATAGGAGAACGCTACCACGCCCATTTTGAATACTGCTTTGCCGAAGTTGGCGCAGTTGCCATTGATAATACTGGAGATCCCCTGCCGGAGGCCACTGTGGAAGCCTGTTTGAATGCCGACGCGGTGCTTTTCGGGGCGATCGGCCACCCCAAGTACGACAACGACCCCAACGCAAAAGTCCGCCCTGAACAGGGTCTGCTGCGCCTGCGCAAAGCCTTGGGGTTGTATGCCAATATTCGTCCCGTAACCGCCTACCCAAAACTCAGCCATCTTTCTCCACTAAGGCCAGAGCGCGTGGAAGGCGTAGATTTGATCATCATGCGGGAGTTGACCAGCGGTATCTACTTTGGAGAAAAAGGTATTCGAGACGAGGGCAAGTCTGCTTTTGATACCTGTTATTACCACGAGGATGAAATAGAGCGAATTGCCCGCCTCGCTTTTGAATATGCCCTGGGCAGACGCAAAAAACTCACTTTGGTGGATAAGGCCAATGTGTTGGAAACATCGCGCTTATGGCGCAAAAAAGTACAACAAATGGCTGGCGATTACCCACAGGTAGAGTTGGAATGTATGTTCGTGGACAATGCAGCCATGCAACTGATCCAATACCCCAAGCAATTCGACGTGCTGCTGACATCCAATATGTTTGGAGATATTCTCTCCGATGAAGCCAGTGTGCTGACCGGTTCGATGGGCTTATTGCCTTCTGCGTCCATCGGTTTGCATACCTCGCTGTTTGAACCTATCCACGGTTCTTATCCGCAAGCAACTGGTAAAGATATCGCCAACCCTATGGCTACTATACTCTCTGCTGCCATGATGCTGGATGCTTTGGAAATGCCGGAAGCGGCCCAATTGGTGCGCAATACGGTACAGTACATCTTGGAAAAAGGTATCGGAACGCCTGAATTGAACCCCTCAGTGACTTATGGTTGTGCCCAAATCGGCGACTTGGCAGCTCATTTGATCGCTTCAGAAGATCAAATTTTGTTGCGCGAGGATAAAATCAGCCACGGTATATCAACCATTATTTAAGCGGACTAAAGAATTAAGTAAAATAGGCCGCGTTCGCTTAATACGGTCTAATATCAAAAGTAAAGTTGAGGGTAAAAACAGGGTGTAAAATATTATTTTGACATCTACTGGCTTTTGGATAATGATATATGTTCCTTATCCAAAAGCCATTTTTGTCATCCAAGTAACATTCATCCTTTAAACGCTAAAAAATTTAAAAACTTCCTAGGTTAAAAATATTTATAAAATCCAACAAACATCAAACATATACACTTATAAATCAGTTGTTTAATCATTTTACCTTATTACTTTCCATCGATAAATCTCAATATTTGTCTGTAACTTTTTGAATATCCTGGTGTTATTTTGCTATTGAAAACCAAACATTAGTTCTGAACCTTTGGTTAAAAACGTAATGAGGCTATTCTCTGATTCCCTTTAATAAAATACCCTTTCATCCATAAGTAAAGGGTATGAAAAATTTGATGCCAAAATGCTAAAACCGATTTGCTCTTTGATCCTGGTCTTATCTATGGGTCTAGGCTATGTAAATGTATTTTCTCAAAACCAAAACTGTAACGGGACACGCTATTATGCTGACATATTCAGCAATTACAAAGTAACTTACAATGTATATTATGGACAAAACACCACCGTCAGGGGTTTGCCCTTCGAGCTGAAAATGGATGTTTACGAACCCAAGAATGATCCCGCGCCAAAACGGCCAGTGGTAATCGTTATCCACGGCGGTGGTTTTACCCAGGGTGCGAAAGACGATATCAAGCCAGTAGCCCTTTGTGAATCCTTTGCCAAAAAGGGATATGTCGCGGCTTCTATCAGTTACCGAACTTACGATCTGTATCCCGTTATACCGGATTCTACTGCTTTTGCAGATGCAGTGATCAAAGCGGCTTCTGACCTGAAAGCTGCGGTGCGCTTTTTCCGTGAAGATGCCGCCACCATCAATCGCTTTAAAGTAGATCCAGATTACATTTTTGCCGGTGGTGGCTCGGCAGGAGGAAGTACGGCTTTGCAAGCCACTTATTTGGATGACGTCACTGAAGCACCGGCCTATATCCGGCAATTGGTGACCGATAACGGTGGTTTAAGAGGTAGTTCGAGTGATAATTTTGAATACTCCGATGCGATACAGGGCGTATTTAGCGCTTCAGGAGGCATATTGAGGCCAAACTTCATCGACAGCAATGATCCGCCGCTCATGTGTATCCACGCGAACGGTGATGGAGCGGTGCCCTATGATGTAGGACCTATTTACTCCGATAATTTTTACGTAGGTACTTATTATGGTTCTCTGGCCATTTACAACAGGGCCCAAAATGTAGGCGTACCTAGTGAGTTGATTACCGTAAACGCCAACTACCACACCAACTACTTTGCCGATCCGGTTTGGTACGATAGTTTGGTCAATACAGCTGCCGCTACTTTTTATACCGTGATCTGCCAAGGCAGCCCCACTCCCAAAACCGATGTCATGCCCAATATCGGGCACAAAGTATATCCCAATCCAGCCGATCAGTCTTTCATCGTTGAAATCAGCGATGTTTTTGAACAGGATGTGATTGTCAACCTCTACAACCAACAAGGCCAGAAAGTCAGGACTACCAACTTTAGCTGGGCCAATAACATTACAATTCACCGAGATGGCCTTAGCCCCGGTGTTTATATCGTGGAAACCATTGTCAGAGACAAATTTGGCGTATTCCCCCTATACGACAAGATCTTATTTAAATGAATGATGTAAGTGTATTTGTTGGGGTGTCCTTTTGAAATCGAGGGACACCCCTTTTTTATTTTGGATATTATTATTTCGTGCCTCTTGGGAGAAAATGTTAAAGTTTATCTTTTTTGAATATTATATTTTTTATCTTAAAAACATTCCCTACCTTTGCCAACGATAATATTTAATAACTACAAAAAAACCACTAATTATGAAATTTTATTTCACCCCTCCCCGTAAATTTCAAAACAAAATTCCGTTGTTTTAAGAGCTTACTAATTGCTGTTTCTTTTTTTCTTACATTATCTCAGTGTTCGAAAGATGAAAATACATTACAGAACCTGATAGACAACGAAACATCTTCATTGGTAGAACAGGTTTTAGAAATAGAGGGCATGAGCGTAATAGACGGTATATTGTACTTCGAAAAC
>CALMIR010000014.1 GCA_937864265.1 uncultured Saprospirales bacterium
ATCGGGAAGTCATTTTTTGCACACTACACAAGCAGAAAAATTAAGTTCCCGATTTGTCCTTAGCCTAGCGGGCTAAACGGTTCATTTCAAGTGTGTCCGCTAGGCTAAGGACTTTGATAAATCGGGAAGTCATTTTTTGCACACTACACAAGCAGAAAAATTAAGTTCCCGATTTTGTCCTTAGCCTAGCGGGCTAAACGGTTCATTTCAAGTGTGTCCGCTAGGCTAAGGACTTTGATAAATCGGGAAGTCATTTTTTGCACACTACACAAGCAGAAAAATTAAGTTCCCGATTTTGTCCGCTATTGTAAAGACATGGATAAATCGGGCAATCATTTTTTGCACCTTTACTAGATGATGTGAACGAGGTTTTTAGGAAAGTTTACTACCAGGTACTAATAACGCACAATTTTACCCCGGAGTTGTGTTTAAATCCGCAGCGATTGCCATCTTTGCTGTAAAAAGCCGACAAATATACTAATATTTCCTGCTGGTGCCTATTATTATTGGACGAGATGAATTTAATTGCACTTTACTTCCGATTGTTGATCCGATTCTTGCGTTTTTTTGCGGAAGCCAAAACGCGCTACGACTTACATTCTCCTTATTTGTTTCGCTTGGCGGAAGAAGTCATAGAGGATCGCCGCGAATTTTATACCTTCCCCGTAGTCGATAAGCTGCGCAGTAAACTGCTTGCCGACGAACGGATCGTCCAACGGCTAGACTTTGGTGCTGGGTCGAAAATACGGCCTGGAAAAACGGATAGAACCGTGCGCGACATCGCCCATAACTCTGCCGTATCCCCGCAATCGGGCAAATTCCTTTTCCGGCAGGTTCAGTTTTTTCATCCAAAAGCCATGCTCGAATTGGGCACCTCATTGGGCATATCAAGTGCCTATCAGGCCGGTGGCGCCATACACACACCTTTTTATACCATAGAAGGTTGTCCCCAGACTGCAGCCATAGCGGATGCTAATTTTCGCACCTTAAATCTGCCCCATGTTCATTTGCTGGTAGGTACTTTTAGCGATCAACTGCCAATAGCCCTTCAAGCCCTTCAAAAAGTAGATTATATTTACTTAGATGGCGATCACCGGGAGGGCGCTACTTTGCAATATTTGAATACCTGCCTGCCTTATTTAGCCGAAGAAGCCCTAATAGTGGTAGCCGATATTTACTGGTCGGATGAAATGGAAAAAGCCTGGGAACAAATGCGTCAGCATCCAAAAGTTCGTTTTTCGGTCGATGTTTTTCATTTTGGACTCTTATTTTTTCGCCCTACGGATGACCCGCCTGTGCATTTGAAACTGGTTCCTGCCAGATGGAAGCCCTGGCGGTTTTGAAATAATCAGCAATAAACAGCGTATATTTGGCCAACGGAGAGCGCATTTATGGAAATACAAGCTTTAGCGGAAAAGAAAAATCAATGGCGGCGTTTGTTGCTGGAAGACATCGGGCAGGCCATTAAGGCTTTGTTGGAAGACTATCCCGAGTACGCCCCTAAGCACAACGACTTACTGCAACTCAAGGGGCGGCTCAATGCCATAAACAACGACCGCATCAATGGCATCGTCAATCAGGAGGAGTTGGAACGCCGTTACAACAGCCTACGCCGCGATCTGTTGGTTTTTGTGGATGAATTAGCGCCTAGAGACTTTGAGATGCCCATGGGTACGGCACTTCCCCAAAAGAAAAATGGCCAGCTATTGCACAAAATACCGAGGCAGATGCGCCTGGAAGAAGAAACCCGCTGTATCATTCGCCTGGCTTATGATGCCCAACATATTGTGCAAGACATTACCCTAAGTGCGGAGGTAGAAATCCAGGAAATCACGGTAAGCGAAATCATGCACGCGGCCATTATCGACCCGAACGAAGTGCCCGCCTTTTCCATTCGCAGCTTTAGCGATGAGGAGCAGTTTTTGGAAACCGACACCTATACCGAATGGCTATTTTGGGTGAAACCCCTGCGCACGGGCACTTTTCCGCTCATGCTAAAAATTTCGGTGGTTGAAATGATTCACGGCCAGGAAAGGAAACGCAACCTGATTTGGGAAGAACAGGTGAAAATAGTCACTGAAGAGCAAATACTGGCAGAACCTGATTTCCAGGCACTTGGTGTACAGGTTCAGCAACAAATGGCGCCCCCGCCAATGCCTCAACCGCCAGCCCCAGCACCGGCTATATCCGAATCCAAAGTCCTCTTTCCGGCAACCTACCCCCCCGAAACCAGCAACTCGAAACCACCCGCCTCTCGCCGAAAGCGGGACCGACTGCGTTGGCTTTCTATAGCGGCCAGCCTGGCCATTGCAGTAGGCGCAGCCTGGTGGGCGCTCGGCCTTCAGCAGGACAAACAGTGGGTAGCCATCAAGGACAACCCCAGTCCTTCTGTAAGCGAATTGGAACAATTTGTGGAAGAAAGCGATAATAGCGAGCACAAAGAAGCAGCCCAAACCATGATTAAAAATATCGTGGATACCTACCCTCAGCGCATCGCAGGTCGTTGGGAGGTCACCCACGCCATTGGTGTTTACCCCGACGGGCAGCAGGATTCGGTCAGCTACAACAGTATCGTTGGTACGATTTATGCTTTTGATGGCAAGAATATGCTGAGCGTAGAAGTGGCTGAAAATACTTTACTGTACAATATTTATACCATTCAAAGAGAACAAATCAAAATTCAGGCTTCGGACAATACAGATTCCAGCGCCCTTTTCAAGGGAAAAATTTTGGAACTGAATGAACAACGCTTGATCATGGAACTGAACTACAGTTTGGTTTCTGAAGACCAACCCCCGATCAGGCTGTTTTTTAACCGTCTTTGAAAAATCGGGGGGGAAAAAACTTAGCAGAAAGCATACAAGGGCATCAGCCGGACACTGTCTATTCACATGATGGGAAGCAGGTTATCCTTTTCCAATAGGAATTGGAACTTTAAAAATGGAAATAGGGTTTGGAGACTTTAATACAAAGCCTAAACTGAATTGGTGTAATGAATATCTACTCAAAAAGCAAAGATTGGCGAGAACGGATTCTCTCAAATTTCGCCTCTACTCCCTTCACGATACAGATTGGCGAAGACACGTTTCAATGCGGGTCTGTGGAAGGATTGTGGCAAGGGTTGAAGTGTAAAGATGCCATGCGACTGCACGTATTCGGGCTGTCTGGTATGAAAGCAAAGATGGCAGGGAAAGGTAAAAAAACAAAAACAATCAGCATCGGTGGATTAGAGTTTGACTACGGGAGTGCCGATCACCAAAATATTATCAGGGAAGGAATAAAGCAAAAAATATTGCAGAACGAAAAGGCGGCCACCGCTTTGCGTGAGAGCAAAGGGAAGATTACACACCATGTGCCAAGTTCATCCAAGCCAGTTTTTAAAATGGAAAACCTGCTTATGTCTGTACGTGCCGAACTGTTTGGGCACTAACCAAATGACACGAACATGATACGGAGGTTTGATAAAGATTACAAGTGGTTAAGCAACTTTGCACCTTGCACCATCGTGCTACATGGCATCACGTATCCGTCGGTTGAACACGCCTATATGAGTGCCAAAAGCAATGACGTTCGATGGTACTTAAAATGTGCGGATGATAGCATAAAACCTGGAACCATCAAAAAATTGAGCAGAGGGATACTGTTGGTGAGCAATTGGGATTCCATAAAAATTGAGGTAATGCGAGGGTGTTTGAACCAGAAATTTCGCCAAGAGCCATACAGGACTTTACTTTTAGAAACAGGCAATGTATTTATTCAGGAAGGTAATTTTTGGGGCGATACATTTTGGGGCGTAGATTTGAATACCAATACAGGAGAAAACCATTTAGGAAAATTGATAATGGAAATACGAGAACAACTACAAAATAATGAATCTTAAAATCGGCGAATATTATCTTTGGGGAGCGTTTTGGCTCTTATTACCAGAACCATATAGACTACTTGGTGCGATAAAACGACAATATAATATACTGATTTTTAGATATTTAGATAAATAATCGCACTAAAATCACAAAGCCCTGAATTTTATCAAACAAAAGTGGCATTTGGGTGTAAATTAGGTGGTAAATTATGTATTGATATGCGAATCAATGCTCATACCCTACAAGCCTTTAGCCATGACCAAAAGCGAAATAAAAGCCCTGACGGATAACCTCTTGCAGGTTCATCAGGCCCTCATTGATTGCAGTGAGGAATACAAAAGTATCCTGGATAAAATTCACCCCAACTACCGCTACAGCGCGATGAATTTCATCCGATACCTCAAATTGCGCACCTTTGAATTGAGAAACATACAAAGCCGCCTGTCCATGCTCGGTTTGTCCTCGATTGGGCACTCCGAGCGTTACGTACTGGCCAATATCGAAAACATCCTTTACTTCCTGCACATTTACCAGGGTCTGGAATTCAAAGGAAAATACAGCATTGGACAACACCCCATCAATTTTCTGGAAAGCCAAAACCTGCTCCTGAACAACACCAATCGCCTGTTTCAAACTCAAAACCGCAAGCGAAATACAAACATCATGGTTACCATGCCCACGGAAGCCACCGATTACCAATTTGTAAAAAACCTGGTGATGCACGGCATGGACGTAGCCCGTATCAACTGCAGCCACGACGATGTGTCGGTTTGGAAAAAAATAGCCATCAACATCCGAAAGGCTTCTTTGGAAGTCAACCGCCCCTGCTCTGTATATGTGGATCTTTCCGGCCCCAAACTGCGCACCGGACAGGTTGAAGAAAAGCCCCATCCTAAGAAATCCAAAAAAACCGTCAATTATCTGACCCTTTTTGAAGGCGATCACCTACATCTGTACCGCAGCGACATCGTCGGACAGAATGCCCGAAGAGATGAAAATGGCAAAGAAATAGAGCCTGCCAAAATCAGCTGCACCATTCCCTCCATTTTTGACGACATCAAGGCTGGTGAAAACATTTGGTTCGACGATGGCAATATTGGTGGGCGGATTAGTTCTATCAATGAAGCATATGCCCTCATCAGAATTACCAAAGCCAGCCACAAGGGCAGCAAATTGAGGGCGGAAAAAGGCATCAACCTGCCCGATTCTGATCTGCGATTACCCGCGCTTACAGAAGAAGACCTATCCCATCTGCCTTTTGTAATCGACTATGCCGATATCGTCGGCTACTCCTTCGTGCGAAAGCCCAGCGATGTAGAACAATTGCAAGCCGAGTTGAAAAAATTGAACAAACCAGAAATCGGACTGGTACTCAAAATTGAGAACAAAGAGGCTTTTTCCAACCTGCCCGCCCTTTTGCTGACAGCCATGCGCAGCCCCACCATCGGGGTGATGATCGCTCGCGGCGACCTAGCCGTTGAACTGGGTGCGGAGCGATTATCGGAGGTGCAGGAACAGATCATGTGGCTGTGCGAAGCGGCTTTTATCCCCAACATTTGGGCTACCCAGGTATTGGAAACCCTCGCGAAGGAAGGCATTGCTACCCGCGCAGAAATCACCGATGCCGCTATGTCGGCCCAAGCTGAATGCGTCATGCTCAACAAAGGGGATTTTATTTTGGATGCCATCCAAACGCTCAGCAACATCCTGGAACGCATGAAAGACCACCACAATAAGAAAAAAGAGACGCTGCGGATGCTCAAAGTAGCGCGGCACTTTTTTGAGCAGGGGTGAGCCTCGCGCAATACGCAGGGAGGAGTGTTTTCTTACACCAAGCTTGCTATTTTGGAAGCCCTGTTGTATTTTGCTTGTATGTTTTCCATTGGAGCGGAATAGCCGATTGCAAAGGGGGATAATCGTTTGTAAACGGAATAGGTGCGTGTGTCGGGGGTGTAAGGTGATCGAGCCAATTGATTGAATTTATTTTATTGATTTTCAATTATTTGCGCTAAAGGGTTAGTTTTTCACACCATTTGTCATATAACAAAGAGCATATCAGAATGCTTAAAGGGTAAAAAATATTCCTTCTTTGACAAATGGTGTGGGAAAAGACTTAGCGGAAAGCAGGCCGACTGTAAGGAGTAATGATTTTCGCGAAGTCTTTTGCTTTAATCACAACTTTTGTCAAAGAACTAAAATATTATTATGGGCTTGAACAAAATATTGTTTTTCAGCTTTTTGACAATTTTTACTTCCTGCAGTGGGCAGGAAAAAACCGAAACCCCAAAAGATCCAATTACTTCCAAAACAATTCCAACAATAATAAAAAACTTTAAAGCAGTTTCTTTAGCTCCAGATTTTGACACTACTTTAGTCAGTCAATATTTCCGAAGCATTTTTCAAGATTCTAAAGGGAACTTATGGTTTGGTACTATTGGCGAAGGTGTTGTAAAATATGATGTAAACTCATTGACCTACTTTTCCAATCCTGATGGTTTTTATAACAATACTGTATATGCGATTAATGAAGATAAAAATGGAAATCTTTGGTTTGGCACTGACCAAGGCCTTTATGAATATGATGGAAAAACCTTTAGAAATTATAATCAAAAAGATGGCTTGAGCCAAATAGATATAAGCAGAAAAAGCATCCTCGTTGACAAATCGGGTGATATTTGGGTTGGTACGCATGGTGGCGTATTCCGATATAATCCTTACGGTGATATCACGGGAGGCCATAGTTTTTCATTGTTTGATCAACTTCCTCCCATCAATGTTACTGGAATTATGCAAGATAAAAATGGAAACATTTGGTTTGCTTCTTCTGAAGAAGGCGTCTTTTGCTATGACGGAAAAACAATCACAAATATAGCAGAAAAGGAAGGTTTGGGAAATAACTATGCAGGAGGCATGGCGCAGGATAAAGCAGGGAATATGTGGTTTACTATGAAAAACGGCATTTGCAAATATGATGGAAAGTCGTTTACCGAATACACCGCTGAAGATGGATTAGGCGGGACTGAGTTTTGGGGCATTTATATTGAACAGTCTGGCATTATTTGGATCACAGCACGGGGCAGTACAACGAGATTTGACCCTACCGTTGCCTTACCAAATCCAAAAGCATTTACCGTGTTTACAGCCGATGATGGTTTTACCTGTTGTGTACAAAGTATGTATCAAGATAAGTCAGGAAATATGTGGTGGGGTACAGGGCAGGGGCTTTTTCGGTTTAATGGCCATAACTTTTATCAAGTAAAGAAGCATGGCCCTTGGTAGCATTCACAATTTTTTGACGACGTCTTGTAAGTACAGAAAATATTGCGAATACAAAACAATGTGTATAGAACTCGTTGCTAGGCAGAATTTGGCTAACTGAGGAGCCTGTCGGGCATCAAACTCGAACAAGATACAGATGATAAAAGCCGAGATGTTAAAATTTCAGGAAGCCCTTATTTTTTTCTCTTTCCTAGTTTTCAAAGAATTTTTGGCCCAACTAAAAGTGTGCGGCTATGAACGTAGAATCAGTTAGAGCGCCATGTCTATCTTTTTTCTACTGAATGTAGGAAATAGGTATTCACGTAGATGATTAACAATAAGAAAGCGGAAACAGCGATACAACTGTTTCCGCTCTTACTAAATGCAAAATGAAAGTTTATTATGTTACACCTAAGTCTTGGTGGCGTAGATTAATGCACCATAATCTTGCGACTAATGCTTACTTCGTTTTGCTGTATTTGCAGGATATACACGCCCTTCGCAAAACTAGCAACATCAATCCATTGGGTGTCTCCGCTACTCTTTCCTTGCCATACACGCTGACCGACTGAACTCCAAATCGATATCAGGGCATTACTTGCCAGTTCCTCAGGTAAATCCAAACGCAAGGTAGTATTCACCGGATTAGGCGTCAGTTTGATGTCCTGAGCATAAAAAGGTTCTTCTGTACTTACTGCATTGGGAAGTAAAACAGCGTTGATAACGTGTACCACGCCGTTGTTGGCCACTAAGTCAGCCACTGTCACCTGTGCGTCGTTGATGAATATGCCATCAGCGTTAATAGTTACAGTGACACTTTGACCATTTAACGTAACGACTTCCTGGCCGTCTGTCAGATCTGTTGACAATGCATTAATACCAGCTACATGGTAGGTTAGAATGGAAGTTAATGTCGGTATGTCATTCAATAATGCTTCAATCGTTCCAGCAGGTAATGCATTGAAGGCTGCATCTGTCGGTGCAAAAACGGTAAATGGTCCATCGCTATCCAAAGTTTGACCTAATGCCGCAGCATTGATGGCGGCTGTTAGTATAGAGTGGTCAGGACTGTTTGCAATTATATCCATAACACTTTGTGTCGGAGGTATTAATACTGCATCAATAACATGAACAACTCCATTGTCAGCAACTAAATCAGCGATGGTAACTTTTGCATTATTTATAAAAATTCCATCACTATTGATAGTTACTGTTACAGTTTCTAAAAACTGAAGTGTTGTAAATATAACGAAACCGTCATTCAAATCAGATGACAAGAGATTATCAGATGCCACGTGATACTGTAATATTTGTTTGAGAAGACCTTGTGGGTCATCCAGCAAAGCTTCAACCGTACCAGCAGGCAGTGCAGCAAATGCGGCATCCGTAGGTGCAAACACCGTGAAAGGGCCATCGCCTGAGAGGTCATCTGCTAATTCCGCCGCAATAACGGCGGCCTCCAAGGTGTTGTGGTCAGGGCTGTTGACGATGATGTCAACTACCGTT
>CALMIR010000015.1 GCA_937864265.1 uncultured Saprospirales bacterium
CATTGCATTGGAATGGAATGGTTATTTTGGTTTTGAGGTGTTGGAGTGATAGGCTAAGTGTCGGCAGAACTCGAAGTTGCTATAGTGTCGGCGGAACTCGAAGTTACGCCGACACAGGCAGGCTTGATTAAGTGTCGGCGGAACTCGAAGTTACGCCGACACAGGCAGGCTTGATTAAGTGTCGGCGGAACGCGAAGTTACACCGACACAGACTGGCTTGATTAAGTGTCGGCGGAACGCGAAGTTACGCCGATACAGGCAGGCTTGATTAAGTGTCGGCGGAACTCTAAGTTACGCCGACACAGGCATAAGAATCGGCGGAACTCGAAATTACGTCGATACTGGCCGACACTTTCCTTACAGCGCCACAGCCTCTTCGAGGATATAATTCAGGTAATACAAGTCGGAATCGTTGAGTCGGAGTTTTCCGCGAAAGCGGGTGATTTGGTCTGTTTTGTAGCGTTTGTCGCCGGGATTTTTAAGTTTGATGTCCATCACCGATTCCGGGCCGGCGCCGCCGCAAAAAAAGCAACTACTAAACGGAAAGGCCGATAAGACCAGGATGTCTTCGCCGGTCTCTTCCAGGGGTATGACATAGCCATTGACGATCACTTCCTGTCCGTCGAGCGCCTGTACTTCGGCAGAAAACAAAGGGTAGGAGATGTAAGTTTCTAATTCCTCGTTGTATTGGTCATTGAAAGAGACCTTGGCCAGGGTTGGCCAACCCAGCACAATAGCTCCATCCTGAAATTCATAAAGGCTGGAGTCAAAGACCATGACTTTGAGGGGGGCTTCGGCTACGGTCGTCGTATCTGAGCTATCTTGCACTGATTGTTGGTTTTGCTGATTGGTTGGCTGGCAAGCAAGTAACATCAGCCACAAGGTGAAAAGAGGGATTGTTTTTGACATCGCACAAAATTTTCAGACTACTCAAAAAAAGAGGGGTAAAATTCGTTGAACTTTACCCCTCTACGTATATTCTAAAATAAAACCGTATTGGATCTATTTTACAGAATTGACTAAGGATGCGAATGTATCCGGATGATTCATGGCCAAGTCCGCCAACACTTTGCGGTTGAGCTGAACGTCGTTTTTAGACAACTGGTGGATCAAACGGGAATAAGAGATACCATTCTGGCGAGCCGCCGCATTGATACGGGCGATCCAAAGACTGCGAAAAGCGCGTTTTTTGGCTTTTCTGTCCCGGTAAGCGTATTTCAGGGCTTTTTCCAGGGTGTTTTTGGCAACGGTATAGACCTTGCTGCGGGCACCAAAATAACCCCGCGCCATTTTGAGGATTTTTTTGCGTCTCTGTCTGGACGCAACAGCATTCACAGAACGTGGCATAATAACATTTTTTAGTGCAGTACAGGGGCAACTTTTATTAGAGCTCTTTTGCCTGTACTCTCGTTAAAAAATAAGATTTGAATTAGATAGCAAGTAATCTTTTTACGCGTTTTTCATCGGCTTCGCTCACCAGCGCAGAATCGCGGAGGCGCAATTTGGCTTTATTGCTCTTATTGCGCATCATGTGTGAGGTAAAAGCCTGGAAACGCTTGATCTTGCCAGAGCCAGTGCGCTTAAAGCGCTTCTTTGCACTGGAGTGCGTCTTCATTTTCGGCATGATTACAACCTTTTTCTGTTATCAGATTTCAAAAACGGACTGCGAAGGTAAGAAAATATTTGAATCCCCAATAGCGGATGGTTTATTTCTTTTTCTTTTTTGGAGAAATGACCACGATCATGCGTCGGCCTTCCAACTTGGGCAGGGCTTCCGGTGCACCTATTTCTTCCAACTCTTTGAGGAAACGAAGCAATAACAGCTCGCCGCGATCTTTGAATACAATAGCGCGTCCGCGAAACTGAACATAAGCCTTTACCTTGGAGCCTTCTTCCAAAAAGCTTTTGGCATGTCGCACCTTGAAGTTGAAATCGTGATCGTCCGTATTAGGCCCAAATCGGATTTCTTTGATGACGGTTTTAGCCGTTTTGGCTTTGAGTTCTTTTTCCTTTTTCTTTTTCTCGTAAAGGAACTTGTTGTAGTCAATGATTTTGACTACCGGAGGCTTGGCATTAGGTGAAATTTCTACCAAATCCAATTCTAGTTTCTCTGCCCATTCCCGAACCCTTCTGGTCGGATAAACGGCGCCTGATTCTATTTCAACACCCAATTGAGCGCTGATTTCCTCTAAATTATCGCCAACCAGGCGAATTTCAGGAATTCTGATTTGGTCGTTTACTCTTAGTCCTTTATCCTGGTCATCCCTGTTGAACCGCGGATTGAACGAATTTTGTCTATTGGCCAATAGTTAAGAAAGTTTAGTGAAAAAATGATCATACGATAAAATGCTACAGACTTGGAAAAAGTTCCAAAAATTAGCTGCATTTTTATAGTAAAAGAGAATGAAAATGCCTGTTTCAGATTTTGGAATGCAAGATAGGAAAAAACTGTAGTGAAATAGAAGGATGGGATGAAAATTTATACCAAACTTGGGTGTTTTTAGCAATTCATTGTAGCGACGCCACCAATTGAAGTGCGGCTTGAAGATAAAATAAGGAATTGATTCAGCCGGAAAGCGCTGAATCAATTCCTTATTTTTTGATCTCTTGGGGGATGTTAATGCCACTCAATTCAATTCCAGTTTGAATTTCACGGGCAAGTTGAACATCACGTTTACAGCTCTTCCCCTTTGTTTGCCGGGCGTCCATTTTTCCGGCATGTCGTTCATCATACTGACTACCCGGAGGGCTTCTGCGCCGCAGCCACCACCGATATCCCGGATCACTTGAGCGTCTTTGATAACGCCTTTGGGATCTACGACAAAAGCAACAACTACCGTGCCTTCTATATTATTGTCTCTGGCCACAGCTGGGTAGCGGATATTGCCGTATAGGAATTCCAGCAATTTTTTGTTGGCACACATCTGCTTTTCTTCTTTAGAGGCCAGGTCTTCGCAACCGGGGAATCGAGGCATTTCTTCCACTACCTTGAATATCTCTGCCACTTCAGGCTCTGGAGCAGGTGGTGGTGGCGGTGGTGGCGGAGGAGGTGCAGCCGCTGCTTTTTTCTCTATTACAGGGGCTTCCACATAAGAGTCGGCGTCGATAGATTGATCCACGAAGGTAACATCTTCGGCTTCGACCAGAACCTCAGTGGTTTGAATGGTTTGAATAGCTGGCGGCGGTGGTGGCGGTGGTGGTGGTTCTTGGCTGCGCGGCGGCTCAACCATCAAATCAACATCCATAGCCAGGGCATTATCTGGAATGAAAACCGTTTTTTCGACGACTGTCCAGTTAAAAGCTGCAATAATCATGACCAAAATACCGATCAGGCTCAGCCGCCAGAAAAGTGGAGAAAGGTTAAAGACATCCACATCGGGGTACTTCCTGCTGGTATTCAGGAATTTGTTTTTTTCTGTATTTTTGTATTTATCTGCAAAATGGTTGTTGATAGACTTGCGGTAAAAGTACCATTTTGCAACACTAATGAATACCAATAGCAACAAAGCGCCAATTGCTACTCCGGTGATAACTTGGTTTCCGCTTAAGGCAAAATCAGTGTTCATAATTCTAAAATTTTGGCCTGGAAGAGCAGGTGAATGAATAATTACACCCGCAAATTCGTGCAATAATTTTGGGCTGTAAGTGACTTTTGCCGCGCAGGGGCTATGACATTTATCAATGGATGTTTTTTGGTAATAAAAATTGGATGTATGACGCTTCAAGATCGCAGTTGGCTCATTGAAACGGAAGCCAAGCGGCTGGGATTCAGTTTTGTGGGCATTGCCCGGGCAGAACACATGGATGAGGAAGCCCGGCGATTGGAGCAATGGCTGAATGGGGGACATCACGGTCAAATGGCCTATATGGCTAACCATTTCGACAAGCGCACCGATCCGCGCAAATTGGTGGAGGGCGCTCGCTCCGTCATCAGCCTGATGTATAATTATTACACAGAAGCGCAGCAAGAGGATGCCACTGCGCCCAAAATATCCAAATACGCTTTTGGAAAGGACTATCACGGGGTGATCAAATCAAAACTGCGCAGCTTGCTGGAGTTCATCAACCGGGAAATCGGCGAGGTGAGTGGCCGTTGCTTTGTCGATTCTGCACCTGTGCTGGAGCGCGATTGGGCACGCAGGAGTGGTCTGGGCTGGATGGGGAAAAACACGATGCTGATTCATCCTAAGGCAGGCTCTTATTTTTTTCTCGCAGAGCTGATTGTCGATTTGGAATTGGCCTATGAGCACCAGCCGATGAAGGATTTTTGCGGCACTTGCCGGCGTTGTATCGACGCTTGTCCGACAGCCGCTATTTCTCCCCAGGGCTATTTACTGGATGCGTCCCGTTGCATTTCCTATTTTACGATTGAACTCAGGGATGCCCTGCCCGATGCGTACAAAGGGCAATTCGACAATTGGATGTTTGGTTGTGATATTTGTCAGGATGTTTGCCCCTGGAATCGTTTTTCCAAGCCCCATCAAGAATCGGAGTTTGAACCATCGGCTGAGTTGATGGGGCGAAAGAAGGAGGAATGGGAGGACTTGACCGAAGAAGTGTTTCGCCAGCTTTTTCGCCACTCGGCGGTAAAAAGGACGGGTTTCAAGGGCTTGAAGCGCAATATTCAGTTTTTAAAAGAAGGAGAAAACCGATGAAAACTAATGTATTACCAATTTTATTGGTCTTGTTCCTGTCTTGCCAGTCAGACAAAACTGCGAAAGAGCAAACGCAAATTCAAGCTGAAAACCCAGTTGCTTCGCCTATGGCTAAATCCAAACCAGAAGCCTGGATCGCCGATGCCACCCCTAGCATTCTTTTTTTGGGCGGCGATCTGAGCGTGGCGAAGGGCCTGCTGCCAGAAGAAGGATATGTGGAGGGGCTGAAAACGAAAATCCTGGAAAAAGGATACCAAGGCCGGGTTATCAATGCGGCGATTGCAGGCGAGCCTCTTGCAGGGCTTTTAGAGCGTTTGCCCTTGTTGATGGAGCAGCCCGTGGAGGTAGTCGTACTGGAAATGGGGCAAATGGATGAAAAACGACAATTGGAACCAACACTATTCGAAAAACAGGCAAGCGCGCTTTTTACAGCACTGCTGAAGCAAGTCCCTGCCCATCGGATACTCGTTTTAAATACGGCTGCCCAACCCACTTATCAAGCGCTCGTTGAAAACAAATGCAAGGATTTGACTATCAAAGTAATAGATTTGAAAGCAAAGCCAGGCAAAGCCGACAAAAAACACCATCTGGAACAGGTGCATACCATTTGGCCGGTGCTTAAAAATTTGCTACCGCCCGAAATGTGAAGGGGGTATGCAAAAAGGCGCAACGGTAATAGTATCCGGATATTAGCTAGGAAGGGTTTGCTTTCACGGCGTGGCGGCAGGCGTTGGTTTTGTAGTTTGGGCTTACGTCGAAGCGGTTGCAGCTTAGGGGAAGAGGACAGTTTGACTTCGTAATCACAATAGTCCGCTACAAAATCAAAGATTTTGCAAGGGCGGCTTGTTGAAAAGAAGGTGGAGTTTTTAATTTTGTTGATTACGAAGTCAAACAAAAGCCACTCCACCTATGACAGTCGAAACAGTCACAAGTGCAATATTGGAAAAAATGAGCGGCATTAGCAAGTGTCAGCAACGATTTATATTACACATCGTAAGGTTGTTGCTGCAAATTCGCGGGCGAGTGAATTTCACGAACCTAGCGCGTTACGGTGGCCACGTCGAGCAGTACTACCGCAAGTGGTTTTCTAAACCGTTCGACTTTGGAGAATTCAACCGGCAGTTGGTGTCGCGCTTTGCAGGCTCGGAGCGCATCCTCGGCTTCGACCCTAGCTTCATGCCCAAGAGCGGAAAGCATACGCCTGGGGTAGGTTACTTTTGGTCGGGTTGTGCCAAATCGGTCAAGTGGGGAATGGAGATGTGTGGCATTTCGGTCATTGATTTGACGCGCCAAACCTCGTACCATTACGAGGCCGTTCAAACCAATTACGACAGTGCCAAACAAAGCCTACGCGAGTACTATGCCGAGGTCATCACGCAGCGTGCCGATGCTTTAAAGAGCATTAGCAAGGTCATGGTCTTCGATGCGTTTTTTTCCACAAAGGATTTCGTGGACAGCATCTGTTGTGCGGGCTTCACCATGATAAGCCGACTGCAACACAACGCCTACCTGCGTTACCGCTATATCGGAGAGGAGAAGGGTGGGAAAGGTCGTCCCAAACAGTACGGGGATAAGATAGACCCAAAAAACATCAGCACCAAGCACTTTGTGGAGGTATCGCGTACCGATCAGGAGGTCATCTACGAGGGAGTGGCACACGTCCGATCTCTCAAACGTTGGGGTCAAGTTGGTCATTTTACATACAGACCATCAAGGATGGCAAAGTCACCAAGGCTCTACTCTACTTCTGCACTGATGTGGGCGACCTCAAGGCGGATACCGCTCCAGAAATAACTGGTCGGCAGGTAGCGCAATATTACCCTGCTCGTTTCCTTATGGAGTTCGGATTTAGGTATGGCAAACAATTCCTAGGATTATCACATTGCCAAAGCCGCAAGGTTCAAGCACTCTATTTTCATTTCAACATCGTCCTGACCACCATGAATATTGCTAAAATTGTCCATTGGCTACCCCTACAAATAGCAGGGCGGACACCCTTCTCTATGGCAGACATTAAAACCCTGTACTCCAACGAAATCCTGCTTGACAGAATAATTTCTATTTACGGGAAAGACCCGAACGTGGAAAAAAATAATCCGCAAATCAGGGAATTATACCTGATGGGTAAAATTGCTGCTTAATTTTGTAGCGGACTATTGATATAAGCAGAATAAAAAATAATAGCTAACAATTAATAGTATGGTAGAAATAAAAATAATAATTGGGTCAGCAATACTTTTATTCTCAATAAAGTAAAAATGGTTTTAATACAAAGTTTTGAATTACTACAAATAGTGAAAAGGGAACGACAATACCTACAATAATTTTAGTAATTGGAAAATACAATACTCTTTTTACTGACGCATTCATTTTTTGATTGATTTTTTAATTTGACGATTAAAAATGTAAAATTGTTACAGATTGTTTTTCCAAGCTGACCGCTAACGGTTGGCGGCTTTGCGTTCGGGCGGGATTTTTACCACCGCACTTGATACGAAGAACCGAACCCAAATATACGCAGAAAGCGTCAAACGAAGCACGAAACCCCGCCTGACGCAAAACCGCTGTTATAGCCAGTGGTTTTTAATTCAATTCTCTGTAGTCAGTTGGGTTCTGTCCTGTTTTGGCTTTAAATATTTTTGCGAAATGTTGTGGATAGTCAAACCCTAATTTGTAAGCGATTTCGCCAATGGTTTGATTTGAGCCAAGTAAAAGATTTTTGGCTTTGTCAATTACATAATCGTGAATATGGTCTTTTGCAGTTCGTCCAGTCTCCGTTTTCAATAAATCACTTAAATAATGTGCTGACATATTTAATGCTTCACCACATTTCGCTACTGTCGGAAGTCCATTCACAATTAGTTCTTCCGTCTCAAAATAGTTTTTTAAAAACAGTTCAAATTTTATAAGATAGTCTTTGCTTTGGTTTGTTCGAGTGAAGAATTGTCGGTCATAGAAGCGTTTTGTATATTTTAAAATCGACTCCAAATTTGAAACTATCAATTCTTGCGAGTGCCGGTCAATATTCTGATTGATTTCAATTTCGATATGCCTCACAAAATCATTTAGTATTTCTTTTTCTTTGTCAGATAGGTGTAACGCCTCATTTAAAGAATAATCAAAAAAACTATATTGTCTTATTTCTGTAGCTAATGTAGATTTGCGAATGAGGTCAGGATGAAACATAATTGACCAACCCGTGTCAGTATCATAATTGCTATCATTGTCAAAAACAAGTGCTTGATTGGGTGCAGTAAAAACTAATGTGCCTTCCTGATAGTCATAATTATTTTTGCCATACCGTAAACTGCCAGTTGAAGCCTTTAAACTCATGATGTATAATTCACTCGTTATGATTATTTGGCTTATATCAATATCTACCTTAGGCCATTGTCTTACCACCGAAATCAATGGATGCTGTTGCTTTAGTAATCCCGTTAATTTATGTGCTTCAGCAATGGATTTTATATGAATAATGTTTTTCAAACGGTATTTGCTTTTAAGTTATGATAAATTTGGGTGGTGTTTTTTATGCTCTTTAAACGCTAATAACCCAAAAACTACAAGTGCTACTGCTCTTATGCTATCAAAAAACAACATATCAATTCTGTCGAATTTAATAAATACCGCAAAGCTCACAAAAAACATCAAAACTCCCCCTGTAATAGCTGCTTGAAAGCCAGCCAAATTCCCTTTCCTTATCCAAATGAAACTCCATAAATAAATGCTTAATGACAGAAATAAATTATAGACCATTATCATCTGCAAAATTCCCATATCGGGTTGATGTTTCATGCCAAACTGTTGCAACATGGAAGGGAAGTCCATAACAGCGAATATGCCAATAGATAAGGCTACAATTACTTGAAATATCAGTAGAACTGATACAATTTTTTTCCAAATGTTTTTTTCTTGTGTTGTCATATTATTTTATGATTTGTTTAGGCACAAAATTAGAAAGCAAATAAAATTATGGTCTAAACAATTTGCAGAATGTTGAATACATTTTAGGGTGTCGTCCTACCATTGGCTATAACGGGGGCAGCTACGCCGTGCCGACGTTTAGGAGGCATGGTCGTAGCTGCGGTGTTAAGCGCTTTTTTAGTGACTCCGAATAACCCACACAAAAGTCACATCAGTTATTTTCCCATTCGCATCGTAGGTAAATATGAGCTTACTGAAAGTCTTCATGTGTATAGCACAACGATCAGCTATAATGTACTCAAACTTTGAATCCGCATCAATATTTGGTTTGCCAAACAATTGCTTTATCAAGGTTTTATCCCGCCCTACAACACAATCCTTATATTTGTTTGGGAAATCCTGTGCAAATTCATTGTAATAATGACAATCAAATCTGCCATGTTTAAGCCAATTTGTATTGACCTTATCCACCAATTCAGGATTGCAGGGAATCCGATAGTCAAAACGACCGAACTTTGTATGGTGGATATAGTATAGATCGCTGCTCTTGCATGAAAAACATATCATGCACACAATAATACATATCCTTACAGCCTGACGCCTCATGCTTAATGTTTAATTAATTTTCCTGTAAAATATTTACGCTCGCTTTCAATTACCACGATGTAAACTCCTGGAGTGAAATCTTGTACCCAAATTTCTATGGAGGCGGCCTTCGGGGAAATTGCCAACATGCGTTGCCCCATGAAGTTGTAAATCTCTACCCGGCCAATATCAGTATTGGTATGATCACCCCGCCTCCTGATAACAAATCTTCCTGCGGTAGGATTAGGTGCGATCACGAAGTAGTCTTCAATTGGCTGAAAGTCTGCCAAGCCGACCGTTGCGCAGTCTTCCGCACTTACCGCCGTCATGTGCATATATGGCGTGCAAGGCGGCGTAGCGGTTGATGTTGAATAGCCCATGATATAATTTCCACCGTCTATGTCATTTTGTGTCAACGCCCTTTTGTATTGGTTGGCCAAACCATACATGACGTTTGCCGGGTTGTTGGTGTGCCAAAGCAAATGAGCATGACCCAGCTCATGAAGGGCTGTAGTCTCTAAGTCAAAAGTGGAAGTCCAGTTTATGCCTGGCTTGGTAGTATCGGAATGCCAAGTTATTGTATTCGTAAAATACATATCCCACTTCGTCAAATATTGAAACCTGTCTGCTACAGATGTTGCACAATCAGCTAGCGCACTGAGATCCGTCACCGCTCTTGTTGCTGTTGTTACACCTGCTGGTAGTGTCCCATAGTTGACGAAGCATGTATTTACATAAGTAGTATCCTTGATTCTGAAATTTACGCCCGTCTCGCATTTCCAGGTAACTAAGGCGCGCTCAAATGCCTTTTTTGCATTCCCCGCATTCAAGGTATCGAATTGACTGTTGTACTTTAAGTCATATCCTCCCACGCCATTACGGTTTGCTAACTTTACTTTTGCCACATGCTCATTTCCTGATACTTGATATGCTTGATTTACTGCAGAGTATTTAACGTAGATCGGTTGTGGGCTTTGCACAATTGATGGTGAAACCGTAGTCAAATCAAAAATTCCAATAAACTCACTTGATGCCGATGCGTTTACCACCCCTCCCATATATACGGGGTTATCTAAATCTCTACCAGTTGAAGGCACCCTTACTCTGATCATCGTATCAGTCCAAGAAACATACTGAGTGCTTGAACGAATTAGTGTTGACCAAAATAGTTGTGGATTGGGATTAAATACTTCCGGTGCGGGAGTAAACAATACTCTTTTTGTAGTGGGTGGTAATACCCCATCGGGGCTTGTTCCAAACCCAGTACCCTTTATCGTGATAACTTGGTCTATTCCTCCTGCTACAACAAGTGGAGAAACGGAAGTTATCGTAACTACTTCTGACGATGGTCTCCAATCTCCCTCCACAAGCACAGTATCAAATACTTGCTGCAAACCGCCTTCATAAAACTTACTCATCGCCTGCATCTCGGCAATGTCGTAAATAATACCAGGGTCTGCCAAAAAGTTCTGAATGGTGATTTGACCCTTTGCGAGCAATTGTTCAGAAGTCGTTATCTCTGTCAGGCCGCTCAACGACCCGACCGAAATCAGTTCGATCTTGACCTTGTTGGAGGTGACATTAGATTGTGCCAGGTCGTATGTGCTGGATAATGAAATACCGGCGTCTTGTAACGATAGATTGCCGTTAGTGGCCAGATTAGAGCCGAAAACCGCAGGGTTATAACCGAGTTGAATACCTGACTGGTACAGCTTTTTATTGCCGATGAGGGAGTTGACGTAAATATCGAACGTTATGCTGTTGCCTTGAAAGGCAATATCTGCAAAGTGGTAGCGGATGCCACTTCGAATCGCATCTCCGCTGTTTTCTTTTTTGGTTATCTTTTGGCCTGTCTGTTGCCGAATATAATCGTATAGTTCGTTAGGAATATCATTGTAGGTATGAAATGGTTCATACCCGATCCATGCTTTTGCCTCGTTCTGCACGAACTGGATAAAGCCCTGTGTGGCAGCATAAACATCAAATGATGACGGATAATCTGCATCTTTAATCGCGGGTACGCAGGTAGGTTCAAGGAAGAAAATGCCTTGTTCTCCCTTGATCAGCGTCAGTAGGTGCGTCCAAGTTTGCAGTTCGCCGTCCAACCCGCCGCCCCAAGTAGTAATGGTTAGGTACTCCTCTCTGTAATCTCCTTTGAGCAGGTTAGTGAGTTTAATCTTGTTGGCGGTGTAGATGTTCTCGTCGTCGGCACGATAGCATCGGCTCTCGACCACCTTACCCTCTACAATCAGGGTTGATTTTTGGATTTTCTCGTCTAATGAGACTTCGTAGAGTTGCCCAAATACAAGATTGGGTAAAAGAATTAGGCCAATAATGACCACGAATGTGGTTTGAAACAAGTTTTTCATAGCGTTAATATGTTGAAATTGGTGAAAAATATGGGTGAATTTGTATTTTCTATTTTTTCTTCTCCTTGCACTTAACGGTTGGGCTATGCGTAGTGCCGACTTTAGGAGGCATTATCGTCATAGCCTTTGTTCTGTCCAGCCTTCATTTTCAATCGACTTTCCTATTAATTGTGTATCCTATTCCAATAGTTGGAGCCAAAAGAATCTGAGAATTATTGTCAAAAGTGTTTATTTGATATACTGGATTCAACTCACAATTTATTCGTAAATCATTTGATAGCTGCCATCCAAGGCCTAAGTTACCAACAATACCAAATCCCATCGGTATCTTTTCTTCATTGTCTTTATTTGTTTCTTTTTCTAAATATCTAAATCCCCATAATAAACCAGCACCACCATACCATGATAACTTCTGATTGATTGTATTTTGATAAATCACAGACGTTCCTAAACCGTATCCAGTAATTTCATTTCCATTTAGAGCAATTCCAGTCCTTGGAATAATAATTACCCTATCTCGCTCACTGAGTATTTTTATCAGTTGCCCATTTAATGAATATCCAGAACGGATTAGACTTTCTCTCCCTTCTATATCTGCCCATCCTTTGATTGTTAGGTTAAATTTGTCACTAAACCCGTATGAAAGTTGCCCACTTAATCCCAAAGTAGTTTGATTTCCTTGGAGTTCTTCCGGTCTAGTTTCTGGCAATAATTCTACTCCACCTTGAAAGTCAATCTCTTTTTCTTTTAGAGGTTTATTTGATAAATTAATTGAAGGACTATAAACCAAGCTTCTTGAACAGCCTGTTAACAATCCAATTATCACTAAAATCAGAATCTTTTTTATCATATTTTCATTTTTTTGGTTGGACAGAACATCTACTTATGCGAATTAAAGTTCGCATTTTTGAAACCCATCAAATGATCCAAAGGACTTTGTACCCTCTGGATGGTTCTATTGCTTACATGCGTGTAACGTTCCGTCGTTTTAGAACTGTTGTGTCCCAACAGCGATTGAATGATACGAATGGCTCTTTTTACCACCCTCCTTATAAAATAGTGGAAAAATTGGTAGATACCGATACTGGAATTTTTGGACACCTAACAAATATAGGCCGATCGTTCTAAAAAAGCAATACGAAGCGGGAAAAAATGCTTGGCGCTCATTGTTCAGAAGATTTCAGGATATGTATTTGAAATGAAAGTTGATAGGGTTCGGCGATTTTATTTACAGGCTTTCGATTTTCTAGGCTCGTGCAGTGTCAATTTTTCCTCTTTTCTCCGCCGCTATAAAACCGCGAAAAGCCTATTGCCATTCATTTCAAGCGCTAATCCCCCCCTGCCGTATCGTCCGGATTTCTGAAATCGCCCACGGCTTGCAATTGGCCGTCAGGCCTGACATGGATGGCCTTGATGACCGCCATGCGACCTACGTCTTTGAGTTGATGCCCCTTGGCTGTCAGGGCATTCCTGGTATTTTCGGGGAAATAGCCGCTTTCCATCCATATTTCATCGGGCAGCCATTGGTGGTGAAAACGCGGAGCGTCCACGGCTTGCTGCAAATCGAGGCCAAACTCGGCCACATTCAGGAATACCTGGAAAACGGCAGTGATGATGGTAGAGCCGCCCGGTGCGCCCAAGACCATAAATACGTGCCCGTCCTTTTCTACAATCGTTGGGGTCATGGAGCTGAGCATGCGCTTGCCGGGTTGAATGGCGTTGGCTTCCGCTCCAACCAAACCAAATTGATTGGGAACACCCGGCTTGGAGCTGAAATCGTCCATTTCGTTGTTGAGGAGGAAACCTGCCCCGTCCACCCAGACCTTGCAGCCGTAATTGGAGTTTAGGGTAGTCGTGGTCGAAACAGCGTTGCCAGCCGCATCGATGACAGACGTATGGGTCGTCTCAAAGCTTTCGATGCCCACTTCAAAGTGGCCAGCGCCCATGAGGTCGCTCTTACCGGCCAGTTGAGCATCGTAGGAGGCCATGCGCTCGGCGAGGTAGCTGCTGTCCAGCAATTGGCCGATGGGCACTTCGTAAAAATCGGCATCGCCCAGGTATTTGGCGCGATCGGAAAAAGCCCGGCGCTCGGCCTCTGCCATGAGGTGGATCGATGAGGGCGTATGCAGTCCCCACTCAGCTAAAGGATACTTTTCGACCATTTCCAGCATCTGCAGTAGCGCGATGCCGCCGCTGGAGGGTGGCCCCATGGAAATAATTCGGTAGTCTTTGTAGTTCCCTACGATGGGGTCTCGCCACACGGCTTTGTACTGGCGTAGGTCTTCATGTGTGATAAGGCCACTGGCGCTTTTCATTTCCGCTACAATATAGTCGGCAGTTTGCCCTTCATAGAAACCTGCCGGGCCTTGTGTCTGGATGCGCTTTAGGGTTTCGGCCAATTCCTTTTGAACAAACAGATCGCCCGCCAGGAAGGTGTCCCGAATGAAGGGATTGGGGCTATCGTTGTGTTGGCGGAAAGCTTCTTGGTAATCGTTGAGCCGCTCGGCTTCTTCGGTGGATAGCCGGAAGCCATTTTCCGCCAAATCGATGGCAGGTTGAATGATGGTTTCAAAGGATTTTAGCTGTCCGTGCTTTTGCCAGGCTTCGTACAAGCCCGCTACGCTGCCGGGTACGCCTGCTGCCAGGTGTCCGGCCAGGCTCAAGCCTTCAACGATATTACCCAGGCTGTCGAGATACATATCCCTGCTGGCCCCCAGAGGTGCTTTCTCGCGGTAGTCAATACTGGCAACGGTGCCATCTGCTTTGCGGATGACCATGAAGCCGCCGCCGCCGATATTGCCTGCGCGGGGATATACCACGGCGATGGCAAATTGTACGGCTACCATCGCGTCTATGGCGTTCCCACCCGATTTTAATACTTCTAGTCCAATAGCAGTAGCCAGGGGATGAGGTGATACCACAGCGGCGGAATCGGCCAGGACGTTTTTAGGTGTCTCATAGGCAAAAGCCTCCGGTACTGATTTTTTACAGGCGACCAGGAAGTTCGCTAACAAAAAAATACTGGGTATAAGCAGGTTTTTCATTTTTGGCACGGTTGTTGTTTTTATATAAATAGAACGAAAAAAAGAAACGGTCAAACGAAGATCAATACGACATGGGAATGTGTCAATCATCAACTTCAAAGGGATAGTACTCCGTACGGCCCGGCCTGGAAACTATAGAGGTAACACCGGGTTTTGATTTTGTTCCAACTAGGGCTGTACCTTTTCTTTTGCGTGCAATTTTGTAGTTATAGTTTGTTTTGGTAGCCTAATGGCTACTGGTTTACTGGCTTTTGGGAAGCGCTGCTCTAACAGAGCGAGCGCTTCGCTTTTTTTTATTTTTCCAAAGTCAACTCTTCCAGGGTGAATTTCCGCTCGACGGGGTTATTCGGGGTATTCACCAAATTGCCATTTCCGTCCAGGAGGCTGAGTTTGATGGTATTTTCTCCCATCGGCAAGCCTTCGATGTAGTAGGGCTGCCAAATATCAATGAGGTGTTCTTCGCCATTGATTTCTGCCAGTACATTATAATTGCTACCAATCTGCGCATTGACCAGGTAAAAATCCAGCATGACTTTCTCTGTTTCGGCTTTGCCCTTGTAAGCGCCTTTTGGCCGACTGTAAAAGAGCATAGGCCCTTCGATGTCTGTTATATCGGTAAAGTTGTTGCCAGCAACCGTTACTTTTTTGGCAATATGGGCTTTATCCGTTTTGATGCTTTCGTGGTAGGAGCGGGACAAAAATGCCAGCAGGTAATGCTCTCCATCCGGAATTTCATAGTCGAAGGCGGCTTCATATTTGGCCGCATAAGGCTCCTTATCGATGATCAGGTGGATGTGTTGTCCTTCAGCGGAGTTGGCACACATTTTTTGTGGGGCATCCGGTGTTTGAACCCCCAATTGATAGCTGTCACCGCCGATACCGAATTTGAACTGGGCATCTTTGTACTCCATAGATTCCAAGGCCGCGTTGGCATAGTTGGTCGAAGGCGTAAAAGGAGTAAGTTTGTATTTGGTAGCTGTGGTAGCGGTTGAATCAGCTGTTGCATTTTCTTCCTGCTGTTGGGCGCCACTGCCTCCTCCACAAGAAAAGGCCAAAAGAACACACAACAAAAGAAATAAAAGGGAATGTTGTTTCATGATTAATCAGATTTATGTTTAAAATTGTTTCCAATAAAAGTCTAAGCCGAAAGTATTAAAACCTAAAGAGACCGCCAACTAATATGTCGCACAAAATTGTAGAGTTGAAAGTGGAGGGCATGAATTGCAACAATTGCGCCATGAGCCTCAACCGCTATTTGGAACGCCAGGGTTTCAAAGATGTTTATGTCAACTTTCAAACGAGTGAGGTTCGTTACGACGCCAATGAGTCTGCTGTGCATTTGGAGCAAATCAAAAAAGGCATCCAGAGCATGGGCTTCCAAGTTGTGGAGGAGGACGCTCCTCCGATGAAAAAAAGGTGGTCGCTGGAACGCAAATTATGGGTCAGCGCCATGCTTACCCTACCTTTGTTTTTGAATCACTTCCTGATGATGGCCGGCATTCATGTACCTGCCTTAGAAACACCCTGGGTGCAATTCCTGTTCTGTTTGCCGGTATATGCGATTGGTTTTTTTCATTTCGGTAAAAGTGCCTGGGGATCGCTAAAAGGCGGTATTCCCAATATGGATGTGCTCATTTTTGTCGGAAGTACAGCTGCTTTTGTTTATAGCCTGATTGGTTTGATGCTGGAGCAGGCCGATTACATTTTCTTTGAAACGGCAGCTACTATCATCACCTTAGTGTTGCTGGGCAACCTGATGGAAAAGCGCGCCGTTGACCAAACGACTACAGCTATTGATGAATTGGGTAGGATGCAAGCATCGAAAGCGAAAATATTGATGCCTTCCGGGGTCTTGGTCGAATTGCCCTTTGAGCAGTTGTCGGTGGGAGATAAACTCCAGGTCAATGAAGGCGATAGCATCCCCATTGATGGCACTTTGATTGTAGGTGAAGCTTGGGTGGACGAGTCGATGCTAACAGGAGAAAGTGAACCGGTGCTGAAACAAATCGGCAGTACCCTGATTGGTGCCTCGGTGGTGACTCAAGGGCATTTGCAAATGCAGGTCAGCGCCATTGGTAAAGATACGGTGCTCAACCAGATGATCGAATTGGTGAAAACGGCTCAGCAAAACAAACCTGCCATTCAGCGATTGGCCGATCGGATCAGCGCTATTTTTGTACCCGTCGTGTTGGGCATAGCTTTATTGACCTTCCTGTTGTCTTACGGTTTTTTTGGCGTGACCGCCTCAGAAGCGTTGATGCGCGCCATTGCCGTATTGGTGATCTCCTGCCCTTGTGCGATGGGGCTGGCAACGCCTACGGCTGTCATGGTTGGGGTGGGGCGTATGGCTCGCAACGGTATATTGGTAAAAGGCGGCGATACCCTGGAGCGGATTACCCGCATCAGGAAGGTGGTTTTTGACAAAACAGGCACGCTGACTACTGGGCAATTCCAACTGAAAAACATCACCTATTACGATCGGGATGAACCCCGAATCAATGCCCTCATTTATACTTTGGAACAACATTCCTCTCATCCGATCGCTGCGACTTTATTGAAAGAAATGGCGCATCGCAGGCGGGATGCGCGTATCCAATTGAAAAACATCAAAGAAAATCGAGGCGAGGGCCTATACGCGGAAGATGAAGAGGGACATGTTTATCGATTAGGCTCCAAGCGGATTTTGAAGCCATCCGCTGCGACCTACAACGCCCAGGTTTTTCTAACGCAAAATGGGCAGCTTTTGGCCGCGCTGGAACTCAGCGATGAGATCAAAAAAGAGGCTGGCCAGGCCATTGATTTTTTGAAAAAAGAGGGCATAGAACCCATCCTTCTAAGCGGTGATACCGAGGGGAAAACGAAATCAACTGCCGCTGCCTTGTCGATTGATCGCTATTTTGCGGAAGCACTACCAGCTCAAAAGCTTGAAAAATTGGAAGCCTTGGCTCGGGAAGGCCATGTCGCTATGGTGGGCGACGGCATCAACGATGCGGCTGCCTTGTCGAAAGCAGATATTGGCATAGCATTAAGCAATGGTTCGGCAGCGGCCATTCAATCGGCCCAATTGGTACTGCTGAATGGCCGTTTGGATCGTTTGGAAACGGCTTTTTCCATCGGCAGGCATACGGTTTTGACCATTCGGCAAAATTTGTTCTGGGCTTTTGCCTACAATATTGTGGCTATTCCTGTTGCTGCACTGGGTTTTTTAAACCCCATGTGGGGCGCGTTATTCATGGCCTTTTCTGATGTCATTGTTATTGGCAATTCCATTCGGCTCAAATACAAAAGGCTAAAACATTAACCCCATCCTGTTGTTAGAGTGAAAAGCCATTTTAATTTCATAGACCTTAATCTTTCGAGCTCGCTCATGTACCCGAAACGATTTTATTTTTTTGCCATCGCCTTTTTTGCCCTGTTGGGCTGTGAGGAAGAATTCATACCCGAAGGAACTAATCAAGAGCCTGATTTGGTGGTAGAGGGCTATATTGAAGCAGGGGAACAAGCCCTGCCGCCTTATGTGATACTGACTAAAAGTGTGCCCTTTTTTCGGGAATTCAATGCCGATGATTTGGCCAATACCTTTGTTCACGATGCTACGATCACGGTTTCGGATGGGGAAAAACAGGTGCAATTGACGGAGCTTTGTTTGGATGAACTCAGCGCAGAGCAAAAGGCGTTGGCAGCGGTGCTTTTCGGCTTTGACCCCGATTCGGTGGGGTTCAACTTTTGCATTTACCTCGACCTGACCTTCTCTATGGTTGGTGAAGTGGGTAAATCCTACACCCTTCAGGTAGAGGCAGCGGGCAAAACACTCCATGCTGTTACGACCATTCCCCGGCATGTTCCCCTGGATTCGATTCGATTCGAGGAGCCGCCGGGAGAACCCAATGATACCCTGGCTCAATTGATTTGTTATTACCGAGATCCCGGCTTTGAAGCGAATTTTTACCGCTATCAGGTGGGCATCAACCAAGGCGGGTTGCAGAGTCCACTTTCTTCGGTGACGGACGATCGTTTTTTTGATGGGCAGGCCATTTTATTTCCACTGGCAAAACCAGAAAGTGCGACAGAAGACATAGACTTCGAAACCTTTGGCCTATATACCGTTGGAGATACGATTGCCTTAAAATGGTGCAACCTGGACGAAGCGCATTTTAATTTTTGGAATACCCTGGAATTTAATACAGCCAATCAAGGCCCTTTTTCCAGCTATACCTTGATCGAATCTAATATACAAGGGGGGCTGGGCATTTGGGGTGGTTTATCGGCCAGCTATTATGAAATGGTAGTCAACAAACAATAAACATGAAAGAAACGAATATTTTAATTAAAGTGGGGTTGGACGAAAACAACACCCCGGACTCGATTACCTGGCAAGCAGACGACAACCCCAATGGCCCTGGTGTTCAGGATTGCAAAGCCTTTCTGCTCTCTTTGTTCGATGGCCAATCGCACGATACCTTAAAAATTGACTTGTGGACCAAGGAGATGCAAGTGGTGGAAATGGATCGTTTGGTGTTTCAAACCTTGCGCGGACTGGCCGATACCTATTTTCGGGCTACAAAAAATGCTGAATTGGCCAATGAGATGCAGCGCTTCACACATTATTTTGGTGAAAAAACGGGTATCATACCTAAGGAGTAGGGGGATGAATCAAAACCCCAACTTGATATTCAAAAATCTATTTTGGAATCTTTGAAAAAAGGCTTACCTTTGCCCCTTGGTGGGCATGCACGACCAGCTCCCGCTGAACCCCCCCAGGTCGGAAACGAAGCAAGGGTAAGCAGGTTGAGCGGTGCGATGTGTGCCTGCCTCATTTATCCCACGAAGTATCCCTTTCAGATCGGCATCCCCGGTATCCTGTCTTTAATCACGCCTAGCATATGCAATTGAAGCGTGAATGAAGCGCCGAGCAAACTCGGATTTAGATACACTAATCGCATGCTTTCTTTATAAACCGCACAACCATAAATTTTTATGAAGTTTTTCATAGATACAGCCAACCTGGATCAAATACAAGAAGCCAAAGACCTCGGTATTTTGGATGGCGTTACCACCAATCCTTCTTTGATGGCCAAAGAGGGAATAACCGGGGAAAAAAATATATTGAAGCACTATGAAAAGATTGCCAAATTGGTGGACGACGGCGACGTCAGCGCTGAAGTCATTTCCACCGAATTTGCGGGCATGGTGAAAGAAGGGGAGCGCTTGGCCGAAATCGCGCCCAATATCGTGGTCAAAGTACCCATGATCAAGGAAGGCATAAAGGCCATTAGCTACTTTACCGACAACGACATTCGCACCAATTGTACCTTGGTGTTTTCTGCCGGACAGGCTATCTTGGCTGCAAAGGCTGGTGCATCTTACCTATCGCCATTCATCGGCAGGGTGGATGACATCAATTGGGATGGGGTAGAGTTGATCCGTGAAATAGCAGAAATTTATGCCATTCAAGGCTTTGATACCGAAATTCTGGCTGCTTCTATCCGGAATGCGCGCCATATTGTGCAGTCGGCCAAAGCAGGAGCGGACGTAGTAACCTGTCCTTTAAGTGCGATTTTGGGTTTGTTGAAACACCCACTGACTGATATCGGGCTGGAACAATTTTTAGCCGACCATAAAAAAGCCAATGCATCTTAAAAAACAGAGGCTGTCTAAATACATACCAATTTGGAAGGAATGAGTTGCTACTCGTTCCTTTTTTTGTGTTTCAAGTAAGCTGCTGTTTCAGTAAGTGAATGTGGAAGGTAGTCCCTTTCCCAAATTCACTTTCTACTTCTATAGCGCCTATTAATCGCCTAATGATTTTTTCAGCAATGGATAATCCAAGGCCTGATCCTTCATACTCCGACTTATTATGCAATCGATAAAACATATCAAATATTTTCTCTTTGAATGGTTCTTCTATGCCTATGCCGTTGTCACGAATGGAGAAAATATGCATTTGATCGCTATCGGAATAGGTAATTTGCACCTGCGGTTCGCTGCTTTGATTGAATTTAAGGCCGTTTTCTACGATATTTTTAAATACCAGAAATAATTGTTGCTCATTTGACACAATACTGGGCAGGGACTCATAAATCAGCTTGGCTTGTTTTTGCTGAATGAGCACAGCGAGTGTTTCTTCAACCCGCTCCATTAATTGTTGGCAGTCCACGTTTTGTTCAAGTACGCTCCTATCGTTTCTGACGTTTGAAAACTCTAGCACATCTTCTATTAAAGTATTGAGTTGGGTCGCATTTTGGTAAACAAAAGACAAGTAGGTGGCTATCTCCGGAGGATCGATGGCCTTTATTTTTTTCTGGATTAATCCTGAAAAACTGCTGATGTTGCGCAGGGGCTCTTTCAAGTCGTGGGAAGCAATGTGCGCAAACCTTTCTAATTCTTGGTTGGATATCTTCAACTCTCTATTCGCTATGATCAATTCTCGGGTTTTTTCATCCACCATTGATTGTAGTAAATGGCTGGCGTTTTTGTTTTTGCGAAAAGCAATAACCGCTTGGATGATGATGGCTACAGATAGCAAAAGGATAAGGATCAAAGCAGTAATGAACTGGTTTTGGCGATTGATCTCGGATGCTGCTGCACGTTGCTGTTCTTCTAGGGCTTTATTCTGTGTTTTTTGCTTCTCCAACTCATAATTGAGTTCCAGGTTGTTTAATATCCTGGTGATTGTCAAGTTGTTCAGACTATCTCTAACCATAACGGCAGAATCGAGGTAAACAGCGGATAAAGCGGCTTCCTGCTTGGCTGCGTAAGCGTAAGAAAGCAAAGAGTATAGATATTCTTTTAAATAATAATCTCTTGTATTGTTTAATAAGTGCTTATATTCGGAGTAAAGTGCGATGGTTGCTTTATAATGCCCCAATCGGTTTTTTAAGTTCATAATATCCAGAATAACATTGACTTGCAATAACTGATCGTTGAAATCCAAGGCGAGTTTTTGGGCTTCTCGCAGTGTTTGTTCTGCTATCTCAAACTGCTTTTCTTCTAAATAATAATTGCCCAGCAACCTGGTTGATTCGATTACTATGGCTTTATCACCGCTCGACTGGGCATAGGCACGTGCTTCTTTTATGACAAGTATTGCTGAATCGAGTTGCTGCTGTTTTTTATAGGAATCGGCAATATGTATTTTTACGGTGCTCAGTACAAATGGATTCTTACTCGGCTGGGCGATTTCGATGGCTTTATTAAAATAAGATTGAGCCAGGTTCTTATCACCTCTTTTGTCATAGACAATACCAATGTTTAGTAAAGTGTAAACTTTACCAAGTACATCCTTGGAATAATTCAGTGATTGCTGTAAGAGTCGGATAGCCTCTTCATCGCGCCCTTCTTCTATGGCTATTATGCCCAAATCATTGGAAGTGGCAGCAATCAAAAAAGTATCGGGAATACGCAAAGCGATCTCATAAGCCTCCAAGTTTTTTGATTTTGAATTGGCATTGTCATTGCTTTCAGCGTCAATTATGGCTTGTAAATTCAGCGCTCTGGCAACCGCTCTGGGATCATCAATTCGACGACCCAGGTCGAGGGCTTTTTGCGCGTAATAATACGATGAATCGGCATTTAAGCGATGGTAATGCCAGCTGATTTCATTCCACAGGCGGGCGCGGGTCGTATCTGCTTTGACCGAACTCAGCAATTGTTTGAGGGAATCCACAACGCTAGGTTGACCATAGAGCTGTGTAACAAAGCTCAAGCAAAATAAGCCGATCAGTATAGGAAGACCTTTTTTGTGCACCTTGTTTTTGTTTCTAGCGTGAAGTTAAACGTTCTAATACGTGTTCAATAAGCTGTTCGATGTGCTTTTTAGGACGATCAGAAAATTGTTTCGTCACCCGATTGGCCAATAATACACTGGCGGATAGTGCATGATGACCCAATAGCCGGGACAAACCATAAAGCGCCGAGGTCTCCATCTCTAAGTTGGTAATGCGCTGGCCTTCGTATTGAAAATGCCCCATATGTTGAAAAAAATCGTTATTGAACCGGGAACGAAGCCTAATGCTGCGCCCTTGCGGGGCATAAAATCCGGGACAGGTAGCCGTGATGCCTTGCGCCATAGCATGACCCACTTTTTCGAGTAAAGCTTTGCTGCCTTGCGCGACATAATAATCCACTGCCGGTTGTTGATCCCAAAATTGATGCAGCGCATCGTGCAGACTGGCTTCCGCCAGGTTTTGCTTGGGCTCATAAAAAGCCATCAGATTGTCTAGCCCCAGCGCATAACTCGACGCCAGAAAACTGCCCACTTCCAGATCGGCCTGCAAACTGCCCGACGTTCCGATCCGTATCAATTGAAGGCTGGTCAATTGTTCTTTCACCTGCCTGCTTGCCAGGTCAACATTAACCAGGGCATCCAACTCATTGAGCACGATGTCGATGTTATCAGGGCCAATACCCGTAGAGATGACCGTCAATCGCTTGCCATTCAATTCGCCGGTATGCGTGATGAACTCCCGCTTGTTTTTCTTGATGTCAATCGAATCGAAATACTTAGAAACCTGCGCTACCCGATCGGGATCACCTACGGTAAGGATGGTATCAGCGATGTCTTCTGGGTGCAAATGCAGGTGATAAACACTGCCATCTGCATTGAGTACCAGTTCTGAGTGTTGTATTGGGAGCATAGAATACGTAAACCTTTTTTGCCAAGCCGGACAGCGCACCATACGCTTTTCTCATCCGACTCAAACTATTTTTACAAAAACATGAAAATGCCGATACTTAGTAGTGTGCAAAAAATTACTTCCCGATTTATTGAAGTCCTTACCCTAGCGGACACACTTAAAATGAAGCGTTTAGCCCGCTAGGGTAAGGACAAATCGGGAA